>NZ_JAFAVV010000873.1 GCF_019242285.1 Bradyrhizobium sp. | reverse complement strand
TCGACACCATCTCCAAGGGCGCCGCGCAGTCCTGGCAGATGGAGAACCGCTACAAGACCATGAACGACGGCAAGTATGATTTCGGCTTCGCCGTCGAATGGATGCGCAAGGACCTCTCGATCGCGATCGCCGAATCCCGCCGCAATGGCGCCCACCTGCCGATCACGGCGCTGGTCGACCAGTTCTATTCCGAGGTCGAGAAGATGGGCGGCAGGCGCTGGGACACGTCGAGCCTGCTGGCGCGGCTGGAGCGGTAGGCACTCGACTTGCCGTTCGTTCAGAAGCTCTTTCCGGCGCGCCCGGAGAGCTTCTTTGCGTTGGGACGCTGCCCCGCGCAATGACGGCGGCGAGGCCTCCGCCCAAGGTTAATTTTAACCTCCGGTTAACGAGATTTTTTACCGCTTTAAGGCAAGCATTAACGAGTTGTTGCCAGAGATAGACGATGCAAAGGGGCCCGCCTGGCGGCGGGCGGGACTTGTGTCGTTTGATGAGTAAACCCGCTGAAAAGCCCGAGGTCGTGCAGCTTCCGGAAGCCCCGGCGGCGATGTCGGCGACCAGCCGCAGAGCGGCGGCCCAGCGGGTGCGCGAGGCGCGCGACCGGTTAACGTCGACCAGCGGAACCCGCCCCGCCTTCGACCGCGAACTGCTCCGGCAATACGCCCAGACCCGCATCTCCGCCTCCTTCGTCGTGATGCTGCTGGTGGTCGCGGCGGGCCTGCTGTTCGGCCTCTGGATCCAGCCGGTCACGGCGGTCTGCTGGACCTTCGGCGTGCTCTGCCTGCATGCCGCGATCGTGCGCGCCTGCGTGCGCTTCCTCGCCGAGCAGCCGTCGCTCGCTGCGACCCGAAAATGGCGCACGCGCTTCGTGGTACTCGACCTGCTCTACGGCCTGTGCTGGATGGCGATCCTGGTGCATCCATCGCTGGACGCGGTCTCCGGCACGCTGATGATGTTCCTGATGCTGCTGGTGGTCGCGGTCTCCAGCATGCTGGCCGCCAACCTGCCGATCGCGGCCCTCGCCGCCACCATGCCGATCGCGGTCGCGATCGCGCTGAATCTCGCGCTCTCCGGCTCCTTCGACAATTGGGTGCTGGCGGCGCTGGCGCTGGCCGCCGAGGGATATTTCACCCTGCTCGCCCATCGCCTGCACTCGACGACGCTCGCGACGCTCGAAGCGCGCGCCGAGAAGGACGCGCTGATCGGCGAGCTCGAGCAGGCCAAATCGATCTCGGACGAGGCGCGCTACCGCGCGGAGGCCGCCAATGTCGCCAAATCCCGCTTCCTCGCCCAGATGAGCCACGAGCTGCGCACGCCGCTGAACGCGATCCTCGGCTTTTCCGAAGTGATGAAGAGCGAGATCTTCGGCGCGCATGCGGTCGCGGTCTACAAGGAGTATTCGGCCGACATCCACAATTCCGGCGTACATCTGCTGAACCTGATCAACGAGATTCTCGACCTGTCGCGCATCGAGGCCGGCCGTTACGAGCTCAACGAGGAAGCGGTGTCGCTGGTCAATGTCGTCGCCGACTGCCACCATTTGATGAAGTTGCGCGCCTCCAGCCGCGGCATCACCATCCACGAGGTGTTCGAGCAGCGCATGCCGCGGCTCTGGGGCGACGAGCGCGCCATCCGCCAGATCGTGCTCAACCTGTTGTCCAACTCGATCAAGTTCACCCCGCAGGGCGGCGAGATCTGGCTCAAGGTCGGCTGGACCGCCTCCGGCGGGCAGTACCTTTCCGTCAAGGACACCGGCCCCGGCATCCCCGAGGACGAGATTCCGATCGTGCTGGCCTCGTTCGGCCAGGGCTCCAACTCGATCAAATCGGCCGAGCAAGGCGCGGGCCTCGGCCTGCCGATCGCAAAGAGCCTGATCGATCTGCATGGCGGCACCTTCACCCTGAAGTCGAAGCTGCGGATCGGCACCGAGGTGATCATCACCTTTCCGCCGGAGCGGGTGATGGCGGCGCTGGCGCCGGTCGCAAGCGAGGACGACGCGCCGCCGCTGCAGCCCGAGACAACGCCCGAGGAGAAGAAGCGCCCGCGCCACAAGCCGATCATGAGCGCCGGGACCGGATGAGACGAGGCGCTTGCATTCGCGCCGCACTCCCCGTCACACTCCAGAGTATGAGCCAGGACACGCCGTGCATCGCCGTCTGTATGATCGATCCCAGGACCAGTCTCTGTTCGGGCTGCGGGCGGACCCTGCCCGAGATCGCGCGCTGGCCTCGCATGGAGCGCGCCGAGCGGCTGGCGCTGATGGCGCTGCTGCCACGGCGCATGCTGGAGGCCGGATTGGTCCCGCCGCAGGCCGGCGAGGCGCGTTGACGCGCGCCCTTCACGCGGGAGGCGCGCGATGAGCCGCCTGACCCGGATCCTGCTTCTGCTCGGCGTCACCGCCGGCGTGGTTGCGGTCTACAAGAATCCCGAGCAGACCGCGCGCGCCAGCGAGACCTTCTCCGCGGCGCTGCGGCACCGCGCCGTGGCGTCCTCCCATTCCGAGACATCGTTCCACGCGGTGCAGATCCCGCGCGGCCAAGGCGGCGCCTTCGCGCTGCATGCCCGGATCAATGGCGTCGCCGCGCCAATGGTCGTCGACACCGGGGCGACCTCGGTCATCTTGACCTACGAGACCGCGAAGGCCGCCGGCTTGCCGCTGGAAGTGCTGGAATACGACGTCGACCTGGAAACCGCGGGCGGCCATACCCGTGCCGCGCGGCTGACGCTCGACCGGCTCGCGATCGGCAAACTGGTCGAACGCTCGGTGCCGGCGCTGATCGTGCCGCACGGGCAGATGAAGACCAATCTGCTCGGCATGAGCTTCCTCGACCGGCTGGAGAGCTGGGAGGTCCACGCCGACCAGCTCGTGCTGCGCGGCTATCCCGCGCCGAAGACCTGACCTCGACCCGCCGCGGACAGAAGCCGCTGACGTCGCGCGCCGTTTGTGGCAGAACGGGACGACGTCTTGTGCCGATCCAGCAGCGAGCTCGACATGCCAGCTCCAAAACCGCCCGCGTTCGAAACGCTCAGCCTGCACGCAGGCCAGCATCCTGATCCCGCAACCGGCGCCCGCGCGGTGCCGATCTACCAGACGACCTCCTACGTGTTCCAGGACGCCGAGCATGCGGCGGCGCTGTTCAACCTCGAGCGCGCCGGACACATCTATACGCGCATCTCCAATCCGACCACGTCCGTGCTCGAGGAGCGGCTGGCCGCGCTGGAAGGCGGCGTTGGCGCGATCGCGACCGCGAGCGGCATGGCGGCGATGCATCTGGCGATCGCGACCCTGCTCGGCGCCGGCGACCACATCGTTGCCTCCGCCTCGCTCTATGGCGGCACAATCAACCTGCTCGCGCACACCTTGCCGCGCTTCGGCATCACCACGAGCTTCGTCAAGCCGCGCGACCTCGACGGATTCCGCGCAGCGATCACGTCCAAGACGCGGCTCGTGATCGCCGAGACCATCGGCAATCCCGGCCTCGAAGTGCTCGACATTCCGAGGGTCGCCGCCATCGCGCATGATGCAGGGCTGCCGCTCCTGATCGACAATACGTTTGCAACCCCCTATCTCAGCCAGCCGATCGCGATCGGCGCCGACATCGTCATGCATTCGGCGACCAAATGGCTCGGCGGCCATGGCATCGCGATCGGCGGCGCGGTCGTCGACGGCGGCCGTTTCGACTGGCGGGAGTCGGGCAAATTCCCGGTGCTGACCGAGCCCTATGCCGGCTATCACGGCATCGTCTTCGACGAGCAGTTCGGCCCTGCGGCCTTCATCATGCGCGCGCGCACCGAGGGCCTGCGCGACTTCGGCGCCTGCCTGTCGCCGACCAACGCGTTCCAACTGCTGCAGGGCATCGAGACGCTTTCCGTCCGCATGGACCGCCACATGCAGAACACGCATGCGGTGCTGGATTTCCTCAGAGGGAGCAAGGCGGTCGAGTGGGTGCTGCATCCGTCGCTGGAGAGCCACCCCGATCACGCGCTGGCAAAAGCGCTGCTGCCGCGCGGCGCCGGTTCGATCGTTTCGTTCGGCATCAAGGGCGGACGTGCCGCCGGACGCAAGTTCATCGAGTCGCTGCGGCTGATCAGCCATCTCGCCAATGTCGGCGACGCCAAGACGCTGGTCATTCATCCAGCGAGCACCACGCATCAACAGATGGACGCCGCGCAGCTTGCCGCCGCCGGCATCGGCGAGGAGCTGGTGCGGCTGTCGGTCGGCATCGAGGCGACGGCCGACATCATCGACGATCTCGGACAGGCGCTGCGCGCGTCGCAGAAGGTGTGATCCATGAAGCTCACGATCGACGGCCACGAGGCGTTCATCGCGACCGGAGGCCGGGACTTCGACGGCGCCCTGCCCACCGTCTTGCTGCTGCATGGCGCGGGCTTCGACCACACCGCCTGGGCGCTGCACAGCCGCTGGTTCGCCCATCACGGCTTTGCGGTGCTGGCTCCCGACTTGCCGGGACATGGGCGATCGGAAGGTCCGGCGCTGAAGAGTATCGGCGCGATGGCCGACTGGACCATCGCCGTGCTCGATGCCGCGGGCGTGCCGAGGGCGCACCTGATCGGCCATTCGATGGGATCGCAGATCGCGCTCGATGCCGCGGCGCGGCATCCACCGCGCGTCACGGCGCTGAGCCTGATCGGAACCGCCGCCACCATGACCGTCGGTCCCGACCTGTTGAAGGCGGCCGAGGCCAACGATCCCGCCGCAATCGACATGGTCTCGATCTGGGGGTTGGGCTTTGCCGCCGAGCTCGGCGCCTGCCGCGCGCCGGGACTGTGGATGCATGGCGGTGCCCAGAGCACGCTGCGGCGTTGCGCGCCCGGCGTGCTGTTCAGCGATCTCTCCGCCTGCAACGCCTATGCCGACGCACTGTCCGCGGCGGCGACGATCAGCGTCCCGACCACGCTCATCCTTGGTGAGAAGGACATGATGACGCCGGCGCGCGCCGGCAAGGCGCTGGCCGCAGCGATTCCGCAAGCGCGCACCGTCGTGCTGCCGGGCGCCGGCCACATGCTGATGGCCGAGCGGCCGGACGAGTTGCTCGCCGCGCTTGCAGGCTGATCACCAAGCGCGGATTCATTCCGCCGCCACGCCCTTGGCGGTCTGCCGCTCGGCGATCAGCTTGCGCGTCAGCGGGATCAGGGCGCGGCCATAGTCGATGGCATCGATCAGCGGATCGAAACCGCGGATCAGGAAGTGGCTGATGCCGAGGTCATGATAGTCGCCGAACACCTCGGCGACCTGCTCCGGCGTTCCGACCAGCGCGGTGGTATTGCTGTTGGCGCCGGTGAGTTTTGCGATCTCGGTCCACAGCCGCTTGTCGATGCGCGTGCCCTGGTCGGCCAGCGCCAGCAGGCGGCGCGCACCGGCGGTGGCGTGGCCGTCGGCCGGCCTGCGATAGCCGGTCTGGTCCTGCACCGCGGCGGCGCGTTCGAGGATCGCCTGCGCCTTGGCCCAGGCCCCCTCCTCGGTGTCGGCCAGGATCGGCCGCACCGACAGGCTGAAGCGCGGCGCCGGACGGCCATGCTTCGCCGCCGCCCCGGTCACCTTCGCGATCTGCTCGCGCACCTGCGCATAGGATTCGCCCCAGAGCGCGAAGGTGTCGGCATGCTTGCCGGCGACCTCGATCGCGCCGTCGGAGGCGCCGCCGACGAAAGTGTAGATGCCGCCCTTCTGCTGCGGCTTGATCAGCGAAAATCCCTTCTCCACCTTGTAGTACCTGCCGTTGTAGTCGAACGGCTTTTCGCTGGTCCATTCCAGGCGGACGATATCGAGGAACTCGCCGGTGCGGGCATAACGCTCTTCCTTGTCGTCGACGGTGTTGCCGTCCTGGCGCAGCTCAGTGGCGTTGCCGCCGGTGATGACGTGCAGCGAGACACGGCCGCCATGGAACTGGTCGAGCGTCGCGAGCTGCCGCGCCAACAGCGTCGGCGCGGTGAAGCCGGGCCGCTGCGCGATCATCACCTTCAGCGACCTCGTGATCTGCAGCACATGCTGGGCGACCTGCAGCGCGTCGGGCGCGGTGGAATGGAACGCGAGCAGCGCGCGGTCGAAGCCGGCGAGCTCATGCGCCTTCGCCACCGTCTCGATATAGAGCGGATCGAGCACCGGCCCGGCGCGGACCACGGTCTCGGACGAATTGTTGTTGGTGATGAAGCCGATGAACTCGATGGACATGGCTTAAGCTCCGGTTCCGCCCGCGGCCTGAAGACGCGCAAATGATGCGGCACGAACGCCAAACCGTCAATGAGACGGATTTTAGAATGTGCCGCCGGTGCGGACGAATATTTCAGCACCGTTCGCATCCGCGGTGAAACAATCTTTGCGCAGACACTAGCCGCCGAACTCCTCCGCCAGCATCAACTGCATGAAGACGAGATCGAGCCAGCGGTCGAACTTGCGGCCGACGGCGCGCAGATGACCGGTCTTCTCGAAGCCGAGCCGCGCATGCAGCCGCAAGGACGGCTCGTTGGTCGCCTCGATGCCGGCGATCATGACATGCTTCTTCATGATGCGGGCGCGCCGGATCAATTCCGCCATCAACGCATGACCGACGCCTCGCCGGCGCGCGCCATCGTCGACATAGACGGAATGCTCGATCGTGTGGCGATAGCCATCCCAGGGGCGGAACGGACCGAACGAAGCATAGCCGAGAACATCCGGCCCCTCGGCCGCGACCAGCACCGGATAGCCGGACTGCTGCCGCTCGGCGAGCCAGGCGAGCCGCTGCTCCAGGCTGGAGAGCTGCTCGTTCCAGATCGCGGTGGTGTGTGCGACCGCGTCATTGTAGATGCGCAGGATGCCGCATGCATCGGCGGCCACAGCCTCGCGGATGTCCATTTCCCCTCCCTTCGACATGGAGCAACCCGCATGTCGCATCATCCGCGGCGGCTTCGCAACATGGAAACCACGCGATGCGGCCGGTCGCATTCGAGAATGCCGGCCGTGAGACTGCCAATTACATCGTCATCGTGCGGCACTCATAGAGCGTTTTCCGCAAAGCTGGACACCGGCTTTCCGAAAGAAAATGCGACCGACAAAGGGATCAGGCCGCGATCGATGCGGCCGCGCGATCCTCGACCAGCGCGACCGCCGCCCGCAGCACCTCGAGACCCGCGCCCGGCTTTACGCCGTGCTCGGCGAGATGACGGCGGAAGGCGCGTGCGCCGGGCACGGCATGATAGGCACCGACGAGGTGCCTGGTGATGGCATGCAGCCGCGTGCCGCGCGACAGCTCGCGCGAGATATAGGGCATCATCGCCTCGAACACGTCCTTCATGGTCGCACATGGCGCGGGCTCGCCGAACAGCTCGGGATCGACCGCGAGCAGCCGCCATGGCTCCTGATAGGCCGCGCGCCCCAGCATGGCGCCATCGACCCTGGAGAGATGCGCCTGCGCCGCTTCGAGGCCGCCGATGCCACCGTTGATGATGATGGGGACGTCCGGCAGCGCCGCCTTCAGCCGATAGATGCGATCATAGTCGAGCGGCGGGATGTCGCGGTTCTCCTTCGGCGACAATCCGTTGAGCCAGGCCTTGCGGGCATGCACGATCAGCGCATCCGCGCCCGCGGCGACGACGCCGCGCGCGAGCCGGTCGAGCGCGATCTCCGGATCCTGGTTGTCGATGCCGATACGGCACTTCACCGTGACCGGAACCTTGACCGCGCGCTTGATCGCGGCAACGCAGGCAGCGACCAGCTCCGGCTCCGCCATCAGACAGGCGCCAAAGCGGCCGTCCTTGACGCGATCCGACGGGCAACCGACATTGAGATTGATCTCGTCATAGCCGAAGTCCTCGCCGATCGTCGCCGCCGCCGCGAGCTCGCACGGCGCCGAACCGCCGAGCTGCAGCGCCACGGGGTGCTCGCTCGCATCGAAGCCGAGCAGCCTGTTCCGATCGCCATGAATGACGGCCCCCGTCGTCAACATCTCCGTGTACAGCCGCGCGCGCCGGCTCATCAGCCGGTGGAACACGCGGCAATGCCGGTCGCTCCAATCCATCATGGGGGCACAAGAAAATTTCCACCTTAATTCATTCATTTCGTTGATCTGTGTTGGCTCCGTTCGATCCTATATCGCTCCTGCTCCAATGTCAGGCGAATGCTGAGAGCGCCCTCGTGAGTTCTTCGCTCACAGCGTCGATCGGTTGCAGCCCGTTGACGATCTTGAGCAGCCCTTATGACCGGTAGTATTCCGTAACCGGGGGCGTTTGCGCGCGATATGCCTTCAGCCGAGCCTCGAAGACTTCTGCATTATCGTCATGGCGCAGCCGCCTACGCATTTGGACGTCGAGCGGAGGATTACGATGCGCTTTATGTGACAACGGCGGGCCTTCGGTGCCATATCGCGGAGAGGTCCGGGGTGCCGGGCTGCTGCGACTTGTCGGACGCATCGGCCTCCTGACCGTTGGCGGCGGCCGCCATGAATTGACCGGGCTCGAGGCCTATCTGACTGAACCGGCGGCCAGGCAATCAGGTTCGGCGCCAGATTCGGCCCCTTGACTTGCTTTTCCTACGACGCCAAGGCCCAAGCCGCGCGTTCGTCGACCGTCACCGACATCCGCTCGCTGATCGGCGTCAGGGCCGGAATTTCGGCTCTGATGGCGTTGCCGTTTACCTCGATGGTCACGGCGCGCCTCGCCCCGTGGAAGCTCGACTGCACCACCCGGCCCGACAGCACCGCGCCGCCCTCGCCTGTCCCGCGTTTGTCATCCACAAGGCGAATGTTCTCCGGTCGGACCATGACGAACACGCTCGAACCTGCAGCCAACGCTGCGCCGGCGCGACAGGCGCCTTCCCAAGCCCCCCGCACCGACACCTCGAACTCGCCATCGCCGACGCGCACGCAGTCGACCACCGTAGCGGGCAGCAGGTTGGGCGAACCGAAGAAGCTCGCCACCGCGGCGCTGTGAGGACGCTGATAGATTTCCTCGGGCGCCCCGATTTGCAGAACGCGGCCGGCCTGCATCACGACGACCCGATCCGACAGCGCCATCGCTTCCTCCTGGTCATGCGTCACATAGAGGCTGGTGATGCCGAGCCGCTTCTGCAGCAGACGAAATTCGGATCCCATCTGCGCGCGAAGACGTGCGTCGAGATTGCTCAACGGCTCGTCGAGAAGCAGCAATGCAGGCTCGAAGACGAGCGCACGCGCGATCGCCACCCGTTGCTGCTGGCCGCCCGACAAGGCTGGCGCAGGCCGGTCCGCGTAGCCCTCCATCTCGACCAGGCGGAGCGCGGCCAACACCCGGTCCCGGATTTCGGTCCGCTGTGTCCGGCGCACCCGCAGCGGATAGGCCACGTTGTCGAACACGGTCATGTGCGGCCAGATCGCATAGGACTGGAACACCATGCCGAGCGCCCTGTGCTCGGCCGGCACGAACAGGCCCCGGTCCGCGTCGCTGACGACGCGGTCGCCGATCGAGATGCGGCCGCCGGTGTTCTGCTCCAGCCCCGCCACCATGCGCAAGGTCGTGGTCTTGCCGCAGCCGGAGGGCCCGAGCAGCGTGACGAACTCGCCTTCGTTCACGCGCAGGTCGATGCCGTTGACGGCAATGAAATCACCGAAATTGCGGCTGACCTTTTCGAGAACGACATTCGACATCGCCAGTTCCTCAACACATTACAGGGTGCTGATCCGCTTCTTGATCACGCCGAGCTGCACCCATCGAAACAGCACCACCAGCACCATCATGATCAGCCCGACCACGCTGACCTGCTCCGCATTGCCGTTGGCCCACAGCTTGAGCAGCACGACCGACAGCACTTCGGACCCGACTGAATAGAGCAGAACCGAGGCCGAGAGCTCGCGCATGATGCCGAAGAAGATCAGCACCCATCCGACCGCAAAGGACGGCCATGCCAGCGCGATCATGATGCGCCACATCGTTTGCAGCCAGCTTGCGCCATGCACGCGCGAACATTCCTCCAGGTCGTAGGAGAGCTGCGCATAGGCGCTCGACATTACCCGCACCGACAGCGGCGTTCCGAGCGAGATGTAGGCGAGCAGCAGCGCCCAGATCGTGCCATAGATGGGAATGGCATGCGGGAGCAGCGCGAAACCCCAGAGGAAGCCGACGCCGAGCACGATGCCGGGCATCATCCACGGCAGCCAGGCCATTCCATCGATCAACAGGCGGCCGCGCCACCGGGTGCGAACCGAGATGTAGGCCACCAATCCGCCGAGCACCATGGTCAGTGTCGCCCCGACCAGGCCCAATAGCATGGTGTTGCCAAAACCTCGCCAGAACTCTCCGCTGCCGAACACCGCCCGGTAATGCTCGAGCGTCAGCATGTCCCATTCATAGAAGCCGAAGAACTTGAAGAAAGAACCGATCAAAAGCTGCGAGACCGGAAGCGCGACGGTCACGACAAAGAACAGCGCACAAAACGCAAAGGCGACCCAGCGCCACTTTCCAAGCCTGACGATGCCGGGCGAGTAGCCTTTGCCGCTGACGGTCGTGAAACTGCGTCCCTTCAAGAGCTTCCACTGCAGGATCACGATGAGGAACAGCAGCATCATGATGACGAAGCTGACGGAGGTGGCGTATTGATATCTCGGCGGCGAGCTCTGGTTGATCGCGTCGTAGATATCCGTGGTGATGACGCGGATGCCGGCCGGCGAGCCGAAGAAAAGCGGCGACTCGAAATTCTCGATGCCGCGAATGAAGCTGAGAATGGCGGCACCGGTGAGCGCGGGCAGCATCAGCTGCAAGGTGACCGTCCGGAAGGTGCGCCACCGCGACGCCCCGCACATGCGCGCCGCCTCCTCCAGGCTCGGGTCCATGGCCCGAAACGCGTCGACGATCAGGAGGAACAGGAACGGCACGGAATATTGCATCATGTGCCAGACCACGCCGCCATAGGAATAGACGTTGATCGGCGCGCTGCTCGATCCGGTCACCCCTTGATAGAGCTGATTGAGCAGGCCGACCTGCGGATTGCCCAGCATGCCCCAGGCCATCGCCGTCAGGATGGGCGGAATAAAGAACGGCAGCGTGACCAGGACCTCCAGCGCGCCGCGAAACGGCGTGTCGGTGCGCGCCAATATCCAGGCCAGCGACACGGCAAGCACGAGCGACGGAATGGTCTTGGCGAGCGAAATGCCGACCGTGTTGAGAAGCGCGAGCAGGCTCTGCCTGGTCAGCACGTCCTGATAGCCGTCGAGATTGAACGTACCCGCCATGCCCGGCGGCGTCGAATGCAGGCTGCCATAGAGCAGCATCGACAGCGGATAGATCGTCAGGAACGCGAGAACGAAAATGATCAGCGCCAGGGCGGCCGTTCGGCCCAAAGCTGTTCCCTGCAGCCGGCGCAGCTTCGCCGGCCAGCCCGCCCGCGACGGCGTTCGGCCGACGCTCACCACGCGATCATCTGTCGAAACGGTCATGAGACCCGTCTCAGGGATAGAGCTTCTTCGCCAGCGCCATCATCGACGGGCGCTCCGCGAGCTTCGCGGGGCCGATCAGCTTGGCATTGGCAAAGCCCTGCGCGTCCGGATTGGCGCGTTCGGCGACGCCCGCAACGACCGGAGGCATCCAGGCGTTGGCATAAATCAGCTGCGACTCCATCGAGAGGAAATGCTGGACGAAAAGCCGGCCCGCGTTCGGGTGAGGCGAGTTCTTCAGAACGGCCAGATCCATCTCGGCGTAGGGCGCACCTTCCTTTGGGATGACGACCTTGACGGGAAGTCCCTTCAGGTCCGAGGTGAAGGCAAAGATCTGGGGAACATAGATCGCGTATTCTCCGCGTGCGACGCGCCGCGCATCGTTGCGCATATCGCGGCTGAACACCGGCTTCTGCTCGGCGAGCTTCTCGTTGAAGTCCGCGCCCATATGATGCTGGAGGATCGCGAACATCGTGTTGCCGCTGCCCAACGGCCGCATGTCGTCGGAGAGGATCTTGCCCTTCCACTTCGGATCGTTGAGATCGTTCCAGCTGGTCGGCACCTCGTCCTCTTTCACCAGGCGCGTATTGACCAGGATGCCCACCGGCTGGACGAAAGCGGGCACGCTGTATTCGTTGGCGCGGAACGGCGGACGAAGATTGGCGGCATTCGGAACAGGCGGCAGCTTCTCGATGAAGTCTCCATTCTGTCGCTGTTCCTCGATCATGGTCGTCGTGATGATCTCGATGTCGCCGAGGTAGCGGCCGGCCGATTGTTCGGTGCGGATCCGCTCGGCCAGCTCGCTGGCGCGCAGGTCGAGACTTTCGACGGGAATGCCGTATTTGACTTCGAAGGACTTCAGGACCGCCACGAAATACGGCGCGCCAAGCGCCATGTCATAGACGACGACCTTGCCCTCCTTCTTCGCGGCGTCGACCACGGCATCCCAGGATTCCTCGGCCTGCGCGGGCACGACCAGGCCCGCCAGGCAGGCGAGAACAACAGCCCAAAGCGCTTTCACCAATCACCCTCCCACATTTCCGCTTCTCGTCCGCGAGCTGACGAACTAGACGTCAAGCACCACATAATGCTTTTCAATCGACACCGGGAATGTCTCGGCTCGGAGCGGTCCTTCAGTGAACACACTGCCCGGCTCGACTTTCAGATCGTAGCTTCTCACCCTGGTCCGGTCAGGCTCGCACCAGGATTTCCCGGTCCGCAAGTCGAATTCCCAACCGTGCCAAGGGCAACGCACGAGTTCGCCGCGCCGGCTGAGCTGATACGAGCCGGGTTCGCTTGCCTCGACAAGGCCAACGCTCCGCCCCCTGCACAGGGACGCGCCGTTGTGAGGGCAACGGTTCCCGATGCCGAAAAACTCGCCGCCGACGTTGAATATTCCGATCTCGCGCCCGTCGACCGTCACAAGCATTCGCGCGCCCGGCGGAATCTGGTCCACGGTCGCAACGACATGACGGGTCACGCGTCGAGCCCGTAGAATTTGCGCGCATTGGCATGGAGAAGCTGATGACGCTGGGTCTCGGTCAGGTTCGCCTTGAAGGCGGTGCGAGGATCGTCATAGTCCCAATGCGGATAGTCGGTCGCAAACAGCAGGCGATCCCAACCGATCCGCTCGAAGAGGTCGAGAAGCGTCGCCGAGCTGCCTGTCTCCTCCATCGGCTGTGTCGTGAACCAGACGTGCTCACGAACGTATTCGGACGGCGGCCGCTTCACGTGAGGCACCTCGCTGCGCAGCCGGTTCCAGTGCTTGTCCATTCTCCCGCTGAGCGAGGGTATCCAGCCGAGACCACCCTCCATGATCACGACGCGCAGCTTCGGAAACCGTTCGAACACGCCCTCGAAGACGAGGCTCGCCACCACGGCCTGCATGGCCTGCGCGACCATGTGATGTTCTTCCATGTAGTAGGACGGCCAGCCGCCGGCGGCGGAAGGATGACCGCCGGTGCCGCCGACATGAACCGTGATCGGCAGGTCGTTGCGTATGGCGGCCTCGAAGATCGGCCAGTAGCGGCGCCGCCCGAGCGGCTCATCGGTGCGGGGCAGGATGAGGATTTGCGTGAAATTGTGATCGCCGCCACGGGCATCGATCTCGGCGACCGCGCTTGCGGTGTCCTCCTGCGTGACGAGGACCGAGGCTCTCAGGCGCGGCTCCTGCCTGACCCAGCGTTCGACCTGCCAAGTGTTCATCGCCCGCGTCAGCGCGGCTCCGAAATCGAGATTGCGCTGGCTGCCCGGATTCCAGCGCAACGGAATCAACATACCGATCTCGACGCGATTCGGGTCGAGATGCTGTTTCTGCATCAGCTTGAGACTCGATCCGGGAGGACCACCCTCCTCCGGATAGGCATCGACCCTCGCCGCATCCGGCGACATGCGCGGGTGAGACAGCGCCTCCGAAAACGCGTGGCGCAGATGACTGCCATAGATCGTGAGGTGCTCGATCCACCTCTTCTCCAAAAATGGATGCACCTCGGTCCAGGACGTCATGGCCGGATGAATGTCGCAGTCGATGACCTGAAGCCTGTGCTTGGCCGGCTGGCTTCGCTCCACGTCGGTGATGCTCATCGCGCGATCTCCATGGCACGGTCCGCCTTCGACAATCGCGGATAGGTGGCGAGCGCATTTTCGCTCGTGATCTTCCGGAACAGCGCGTCGGGGACGCCCGACGGCAGCGCCGCATCGCCGTCGAATTGCCAATGCGGATAGTCGGTCGAGAACAGGAACAGATCGTCCGACCGCAGATGGTCGACGAGCCTCATGATCGCCGCCCGCTCGTCGGCGGCGTCGATCGGCTGCACCGTGAAGCGGATGTGGCCACGAACGATCTCCGACGGCGCGCGCGTGACCCAGGGAACTTCGGCGCGCACGCCCTTCCAGGTCTTGTCCGAGCGCCAGATGTATCCACTGAGCCAGGTCAGACCGGATTCGATGGCGACGACCTTCAGCCGCGGGAATTTTGCAAACACACCCTCGGCGATCATGCTTTGGAGCTGATTCTCGAAGGCCGCCGACTGGGCGATGTAGTCCTCGACGTAATAAGAAGGCCACCCGATCGGGGTCGGCGCGTAGCGGTAGGCGCTGCCGGCGTGGATTCCGATCGGCATTTCCAGCCGCTCCGCCAGCCGATAGATCGGCCAGAGCTGGCGCCGGCCGAGGGTCACTTCGCCGGAAACGAGCATCAAGACCTGCACGAAGCGGGAATCGTCGGCCCTGCGCTCGATTTCGGCGACCGCAAGCTCGGTGTTGTGCGCCGGGATCACGATGGAGGCACGCAGCCTCGGATCACGGCTGAGCCACTCGTCGCGGATCCAGTCGTTCGTCGCCCGGCAAAATGCGGCGGCCATGTCCTCACTGTGGAAGACCTGCGCGCCGTAGAGGCAATTGAGAATCCCGTAACGCGGCCGATAGCGATCGAGCACGTGCTCCCGCATCGCCTTCAGCGATGATCCCGGCTTGGCTCCGCCATCGATCGTCCAATCGGGACGGCAGGAGATCGGCGCATTCTGCGGATAGCTGGTGAGGCTGAGATTCAGCCGGTCGAGTGCGCGGACCGATATCATCTCGCGCCAGTAGTCGTCGAGATACGGCAGCAAGGCACTCATCGAGGGCACCGCCGGATGCAGATCGCAATCGATCGCACCAGCATATCGCATGGGGAGGTCGGCGCCGGCCGTCTGTTGCTCTGTTGCCATCAACTCTCCACCCGTTCGATCCCGAGCGCCACAGTTCGTCGTCGCGTCGATCGATGCTCAGCAACGGATCCAATCGGGGACGACCCAGGCGGTGGCCGCCCTCACTTGTAGATCTCCTTGGCCACGGCCAGCACCTTGTCCATCCGCGTGGCATCGGTTGTGCCGAGAAGCTCGCTCTTCTCCAGCGCAGCCACTGACGCATCGACCTCGGACAGCGCGTCCGACGTCACCGGCAACAGGCCGAGATTGGCAAACGCCTGCTGCATCTCCCGTCCGAGATAATACTCCATCAGCAGACGCGCGGCGTTCGGATGCGGCGAATTCTTCAACAGCGCCAGGTCGTAGCCGACATAGGGCAGCCCCTCCTTCGGCACCAGGAACTTGACCGGCAGCCCCTTCAGCTCGGGAATCGAGGTCAGGCTCACCGGAAGGTACAGCGGCAGCTCGCCGCGCGCGATGCGCCGCTCGTTGGCCGGGATCTCGCGGCTGAATTTGATCTCCTGGGCCGCGAGTTTCTCATGGAAGTCGCGACCGAAATGTTCTTCAAGCGTATAGAACAGCACGCCGCCACCGCCGAGCGCCCGGAAATCATCGGCCAGAATCTTGCCCTTCCAGCGGGGATCCGTGAGGTCGAGCCAGCTCTTGGGTTCGTCATCCGCCTTGACCAGCCTTGAATTGGCGAGAATGCCATAGACGATGGCAAAGACCGGCAGGCGGATGTCGTCGGCGCGGAAATCGGGTTTCAGATGGCCGAGACTCGGCAGGGGTCCGTGCGAACTGAACACCTGGTCCTGCTCGATCTGCAGCGTAGTGGTGGTGCGTCCATTCTCAGAGACATCGGCGGCGAAGCGGCCGGCCGCGTGCTCGATGCGGATCCGTTCGCGCACTTCGCTTGCACGGGCTTCCAGGATATCCACGGTGATCCCGTACGTCGCCTGGAAGTCCTTCTTCAGCTGCTGATGCGCCGCAAGACCGACGAAGGCGCTGTAAAGCACCACATGGGCTTCCTTTCTTGCGGCCTCCACGACCTTGTTCCAGTCGTCCTCCGCCCGCGCGAACTCCGGCGCGGCCACCATGGCCGAGCCAGCCGCGAGCCCAAGCAACGCCGCACGGCGCGTGATGCAGGCGCGACCGGAAGACGGCATCGCGCTACTCCGCGGCCTGCCGACCCGGCGCGGGCCAGCGGACCGCCGCCTTCAACTGCTCCTGATAGGCGTCGAGCCATTCAATCCTGTCGTCGGCGTAGAATGAGCCCGCGCGGGCATTCCAGAACACCTCTGCATCATCGACACCCGGAGGTACCGTGCCGCTCTCGGCGAAGCTGCGGGCCGCCGTGAGCAGCCGGCGCCGCGTGCGCGAGATCATGATGTCGCTCGGCGCAAGGTGCTCCTTGGTGTGGTCCACGATCGGCCCCATGCTTTCGGTCACCGCCTGGTCCTGCATCACGATGTTGCGGATACCGGAATAGATCCGGTTGGCGCGCATCGCCTCCCGGTCGATCTGCCAATCGTTGTCCAGATTCTGCACCGGGCGCCAACGCCCGAACCAGTCAGTGGTATTGGGCAGATAATCGAGCGGTTCGACACCGCCTATGCCCGTCCCCGACTTCAACTTCGAGGAGGAGTACGTAGCGCCCTTCGCCCGACCGCCGTAGATCGAGATCAGCATCGTGTGGCTGTCGTCCATCGGCACCCAGGCCTTGGCGACGACGTGATCGGCAAAATCGGCATTCGGCGTTTGAGTCCAGAACGGCAGGCAGAAATGTGCCATGCGCCAGTGCATCCTGCCGTTTGGTTCCGGCCGGTAGGCGCCGTACATTGTGCCCCATTCGGTGTCCGTGACCTTATATTCGGGCGCCCGGTTGGCGACGGTGTGACGCGCCGGATGCCCCTCCTCGAAATCCTCGACCTTCACATGGCCGGCGTGGAGGAATCCGAAATGCGAAGTGTCGATGTCCCCTTCCAGCCCCTGCAACCAGTTTGCGTCGCGCTGCAACATCGTCACGGTGAGGTCCTGCTCGGGAACGAACAGCGCCTCGAGCATCGGCATTGGCGGCGCTTCGACACGCGCGCCCATATAGACCCAGATGAGTCCGGCGGCCTCACGCACCTTGTAGGCTTTCGCGCGGACCTTCTCCTTGAAGTCCTGCGGCGGGGACACGTTGGGCATTTCGAGGCAGCGGCCTTCGACGTCGAACTTCCAGCCATGATACACGCAGCGAATGCCGTTCTCCTCGTTTCGTCCGAGGAACAGCGAGGCGCAGCGATGCGGGCATTGATGGTCGAGCACGCCAATGCGGCCCGAACTGTCGCGGAACGCGATCAGCGCTTCTCCGAGCAGCATCAGCCGCATCGGATCGCCATCTGGTTTCAATTCGGAGGAAGCGGCGGCAGGGATCCAATATTGCCGCATCATCTCGCCCATGACCGTACCGGGACCGACCCGCGTCAGATCGTGGCCGTCGATTGCCTTGGACATGGCATTCTCCCTTGTTGCAGCGCGGCACCGGACTCGCTGGTCTAACGACGCTTTTATTGCTTGCATTATGCAAATATTATCATCAGCGTCAACAAGCCGGACTTTCCCGGACCGGGGAATTCGTCAGGTCGCAGAATGCACGCGTGACCATGGTCGCAGACGTTTCGGGAAATCTCGCATTCAATGAACAAATCAAAGACTTCGCTGCCTCTGGAAAACTGGATCGGCTACCGGTTCAGTCTCATTTCGGCCCGGCTCGGCAATTTCGTCGCGCCCATGTATGCAGACCGCCACGACCTCACGATGCCGGCGTGGCGCAGCCTTGCGGTCATTGCCCGGTACCAGCCGCTGACGGCGAGCCAGCTCGCCATGCGGACCTCCTCCGACGCCTTCAAGGTGGCGCGCGCCATCGAGCTGCTGGTCCGGCGGGGTCTCATCCATCGCGACCTGGACAAGAATGACCGGCGGCGCGCCAGCCTTCGCCTCACGTCAAACGGACGCAAAGTATATAAGGACATCGAGAAGTTCGTCGTCCGTGTCGAGAACGAGCTCGCCTCGGCGCTTGACGCAAACGAGCTCACGATGCTGCGGCAAAGTCTCGACAAGCTGGAACGGCAACTGGAGAGCCGAATCAGGACTCACGCCTGGGAAGAATTCATGAAGGGACCATGAACTTCTGCCGTGATGTGTGAGACCGGCAACGCCAACTACGAATTTGCCTACAAGGGCAGGGTCGTGTCGTTCAATACTGGCTAGGAGGCGGGTGCGGCTTCCATCGTCCCCGCACGGCGCCGGAAACCGCGCATCACCGACGCCTGCGAGATGACGGCCTGCCGAACATCTTCCGCGGCGGGTTCGCGACGTATTCGCCGGACTCGCGGATGTCGTCCTCGTTTCGTTGAATCTGCTCGAGAGCCGCCGATCCCAGCGTGGAGACGGTCAGCGCAACCAGAATGTTGCCGATCAGGTAGGCCCCCGCGATGCAGTCCGGGAAGGCATAGCTCTGCACTGTCGTCAGGAACACATGCTCGGCGATGAGCGCAATCGGCGCATTCTCACTGTCCGTGATGGCAATGATCTTGGCACCGCGGGTGCTGGCGTTCTGCGCCACGGCAAGCGTCACGCGGCTATAGGGATAGGTCGAGAACGCGACAACGACGTCCTTTCGGCTCATCGTGCCGAATTCGAGCCCGGATCCGCCACCGCTGTCGAGCAGCTGCGTGTCCGGTTTCACTTTCCTGAGAGTACAGCGAATAGGCGGCGGCGAAGAACGGCCGGCGACCGATCACGAAGACCCTCTCCGCGTCCACCAGGGCTTGAACGGCAGTCCTGAGCTCGACCTCTTTCAAGCCTGCGATCGTCGCCCGCTGCGCCTCGAATTCGCGCTCGGCGAACTGGACCGCGCGCCCTCCTTCTGGCCGAGCGAGACCAGCTCCGCCGCCCGTCCCTGCTGGCAGGCCGCAATTTCGTGGGCGGCCACACGATCTCACCCGAACTGACGGCGCTCGTCCTCGGTCTCACCATCTACTATGCCGCCTTCATCGCCGAGATCGTGCGCAGTGGCATTCTGTCGGTCCCCAAGGGGCAATGGGAAGCGGCCGCCGCGCTTGGCCTGGGATCGCTGCAAACGCTCCGCCTCGTCGTGCTGCCGCAGGCGCTGCGGCTGATGAGCCCGCCTGCAACCAGCCAGTATCTCGACCTTGCCAAGATGACTTCGCTCGCCATCGCGATCGGCTATCCCGATCTCGTGGCGGTCTCGAACAGCATCATCACCGACACTGGACGCGCGATTGAATCCGTAGCCATCATCATGGCCGCGTTCCTGCTCATCAACCTGTCGATCTCGTCGGTCATGAACCGGCTGAACCTGCAGGTGACGCTGGCAGGCCGGACGAAATGACCGCCACGCTCACAGTCGAGAGACGCAAGCCTGGCAGCGCGCGCGCACCCGGCTGCTCAGCCGGGCACGGTCGACCCTGTTTTCCAGCGTCAGTGGCAGTGCGACGACAACCGTGCTCGCGGCGCTCGCCCTGATGCTGCTCGCCCGCTTTCTCGATTGGGCTGTCGTCAACGCCGTATGGATATCGCCGGCAGGTAACTCGGCCCCGTGCCGCGCAGCCGGGGGGAGCGGCGCATGTTGGGCGCTGGTCGCGGAGAAATACCAGTTCATGCTGTTCGCGACCTATCCCTATGAAGAGCGGTGGCGGCCGGCAACCACATGCCTGATCCTCGTTGCGCTGTATGTCGTGAGCGCCATTCCGGCGTTCTGGCGCCGCAGCCTTCTGCTGGCCTGGGCCGCGGGGCTGATCGCGGTCGCAGCGCTGATGTGGGGCGGGATTGCGGGCCTGCCCTTCGTGCCGCAAAGCATGTGGGGCGGGCTCCCGGTGACCCTGCTGCTGTCGACCTTCGGCATCTTGCTGGCGTTTCCCGCCGGGGTCCTCATTGGGACGCCGGGCCGCCAACCTGCCCGCGATCCGGATCATGTGCGTCGGATATGTCGAATTGGTCAGGGGCGTGCCGCTGGTCAGCCTGCTGTTCATGGCGAGCTTCGTCTTCCCATTGTTTCTGCCCCGAGGCATGGAGATCGACAAGCTGCTGCGGGCGCAGCTCGCGCTGATCCTGTTTTCGGCCGCCTATATCGCGGAAGCGGTCCGCGGCGGACTGCAAAGCGTTCATATCAGTCAATACGAGGGGGCGGCCGCGCTCGGCCTCGGCTATTGGCGGACACAGATGCTGATCATCCTTCCGCAGGCGTTGCGGAATGCGCTGCCGACCCTCGTCAACACTTCGATATCCATCTTCAAGAGCACGTCGCTGGTCCTGGTCGTCGGCATTTTCGACCTCATCTCAGCCGGCAAGGCGGCGATCGTCGACCCTGCATGGCAAGGTTTCGGGCTCGAGATGTTCCTGATCATCTCCTTCATCTACTTCGTGTTCTGCTTCTTCATGTCGCGATACAGCCAGTATCTGGAGCGAAGAACCAGGTCGTCATAGAGCCACGGGGTCGTCATCGCCAG
>NZ_JAFAVV010000807.1 GCF_019242285.1 Bradyrhizobium sp. | reverse complement strand
CGCCGACAAGGTGATCGAGCGGCTCCGCGGCGAGCTTTCGGCCGTGGCAGGCGCCACGCTATTCCTGCAGTCGATCGGCGATCTCGGCGCCGGCGGGCGTTCCGGCAATGCGGCGTTTCAATACACGCTGCAGGGCCCCACCTTCGACGCGCTCAATACGTGGACCCCGAAGCTCGTCGCCGCGCTCCAATCCGTGCCGGCGCTTGTCGATGTCAGCAGCGATCAGCAGAACAAGGCGCTGCAGTCCAACCTGATTATTGACCGCGATGCCGCCTCGCGGCTCGGGATCACGATCAGCCAGATCGACAACACGCTCTACGATGCGTTCGGGCAGCGGCAGGTCTCGACGATCTATGTCGAGCGCAACCAGTATCACGTGATCATGGAGGTGGCGCCGCCCTATTGGCAGAACCCGCAGACACTGAACGAGGTCTATGTCAGCACCTCAGGCGGCGTGGCGAGCGGCTCCCAGACGAGCAACGCGGTCGCCGGGACGGTCGTCTCGGCCGCGCAGAAAAGCTCGGTCGGATCGGTCGCGGCGAGCGCGGCTCGCAATCTCGCCACCAACTCGATCGGCGCCACCGGCAAGGGGAGCTCGTCGACGGGGACGGCCGTCTCCACCAATCGAGAGACGATGATTCCACTGTCGAGCGTCGCCCGGTTCTCCCAGAACGAGACGCCGCTGGTCGTCAATCACCAGGATCTGTTCGTCGCCAGCACCGTCTCCTTCAACCTGCCGCCGGGCGTCTCGCTCTCAACCGCGACCACGGCCATCGAGACGACCATGAGCCGGATCGGCATGCCGACGGACATCCATGGCGATTTTGCGGGAGCCGCCAAGATCTTTCGGCAATCCCTGGCCAGCGAACCGTATCTCATCCTGGCCGCGTTCGCGACCATCTACATTTCTCTCGGCATGCTCTATGAGAGCTACGTTCATCCGCTCACCATCCTGTCGACGCTGCCTTCGGCGGGCGTGGGCGCGGTGCTGGCGCTGATGCTGTCGCACACGGATTTCGACATCATCGCGATGATCGGGGTGATCCTCCTGATCGGCATCGTGAAGAAGAACGCCATCATGATGATCGACTTCGCGCTCGACACCGAGCGCCAGCGCGGCCTGTCGTCACACGAGGCCATTTTCGAGGCCTGCGTCATGCGCTTCCGGCCGATCATGATGACGACCATGGCCGCCCTGTTCGGCGCGGTGCCGCTGATGATCGGCCTGGGTGAAGGCAGCGAGTTCCGCCAGCCGCTGGGCATTGCCATCTTCGGCGGGTTGATCCTGAGCCAGATCCTGACGCTCTATACCACCCCGGTCGTCTACCTCTATCTCGACCGTATCCGGCACTGGAGGCGGAGACGGAGACAGCGCCGCGCGGCATTGGAAGCCCCTCCTCCGCCCGCTTGATCCTGCCGGTTTCTGGTATAGGCTCGCGAAAGACGGCGCGGCGAAGCATCGCGACCGCTTCTTGGAGGAGGAAAAATGACTCATTTGAGGTCGACGGCGGCCGCCGTCCTGTTGCTCGGGACGACATTCATTGCCCCTGCGCTTGCACAGAAAAAGTATGACATCGGCGCGACCGACACCGAGATCAAGATCGGACAGACCATTCCCCTGAGCGGACCGGCGTCCGCCTATGGCAGCATCGGCAAGGTGCAGGCCGCCTATATCCGCATGATCAACGAGCAGGGCGGGATCGGCGGTCGCAAGATCAATCTCATTCAATACGATGATGCCTACAACCCGCCGAAGACGGTCGAGCAGGTACGCAAGCTCGTCGAAAGCGACGAGGTTCTCACCACCTTCCAGATCATCGGCACGCCGCCGAATGCCGCGGTCCAGAAATACCTGAACGAGAAGAAGGTGCCGCAGTTGCTGGCTTCGACCGGCGCGACGCGCTTCACCGATCCCAAGCATTTCCCCTGGACCATCGCCTTCAATCCCAACTACCAGTCGGAAGCGCACATTTACGCGAAATACATTCTCGCCAATCATCCGAACGCCAAAATCGCGATCCTGTATCAGAACGACGACCTCGGAAAGGATTACGTCAAGGGGCTGAAGGACGCGCTCGGCGACAAGGCTTCGATGATCGTCGCGCAGGCCTCCTATGAATTGTCCGACCCGACCGTCGACTCGCAGATGGTGACGCTGAAGGCGTCGGGCGCGGACCTCTTCTACAACATCACGACGCCGAAATTCGGCGCGCAATCGATCAAGAAGGCCGCCGAGCTCGGCTGGAAGCCGGTCCAGATCCTCGACATCAACGCCACGCCGGTCAGCCAGACGCTGGTGCCGGCCGGCCTCGAGAACGCCAAGGACATCATCTCGGTCAATTACGGCAAGGACCCGCTCGACCCGCAATGGGCCGCGGACGAGGGCATGAAGCGCTACAAGGCCTTCATGGCGAAATATGCGCCCGGTGAGGACGCCAATTCCGGCATCGCGACCTACGGCTACTCGACCGCGGCGCTGCTGATCCAGATTCTCAAGCAGTGCGGCGACGAGCTCACCCGTGAGAACCTCATGAAGCAGGCGACCAACATCAAGGGATACGTCGCCGACCTCGCGCTGCCGGGCATGACGACGTCCACGACGGCCGACGATTGGCGCATCAACAAGCAGTTCCAGATGATGAAGTTCGACGGCCAGCGCTGGGTCCTGTTCGGGCCGATCCTGACCGACGAATTCAAGGCGGATTGAACAGACGAGATCTGTAGGGTGGGCTAAGGCGCGCAAGCGCCGTGCCCACCATCGATCGACAGCATCACTCTGAATGGTGGGCACACTTGCCCCGTCGCTCTGCGAGCGCCGGCGCAAGCTTAGCCCACCCTACAGTCCTACAGCTCTGGTGGCGCATGGACACAAAAACAAAAACCCGTCCGGACCCCCTCGCCCGCGCGCGTGAGCTCGGGGCGGAGATTGCCGGTGCAGCCGACGAGATCGAACGCACGCGGCGCATCCCGCCGGCATTGCTGAAACAGCTCCACGACTCGCGGCTGTTTCGCATGCTGCTGCCGCGCTCGGCGGCCGGCGACGCGACCGAGCCCGCGGTCTACGTGGCGGCGATCGAGGAACTCGCCCGGCACGACGCCTCGATCGCCTGGAACGCCTTCGTCGCCAACAGCTCCGCCCTGATCGCGGCCTTTCTGGCGCCCGAGGCCAACCACGCGATCTTCGCCGATCCACGCAGCGTCGTGTCCTGGGGACCGCCGAACGGTTCCCGCGCGCGGGCGGTCGAGGGCGGCTATCGCGTGAGCGGCAAATGGGATTTCTCCAGCGGCTGCCGGCAAGCGAATTGGATCGGCGCGCATTGTCACGTGGTCGAGCCGGATGGCACGCTGCGGCTCAACCGTTTCGGCCGACCGACCGTCCGCACGCTGCTGTTTCCGGCCGATCAGGCGACCCTGCTCGACACCTGGCACACGATCGGACTGCGCGGCACGGCGTCGGACTCCTACACCGTTGACGATCTGTTCGTGTCCGAGGCCTTCAGCACCACGCGCGAGGACCCGACGCTGCGCCGCGAGCGCGGCCCGCTCTATGCCTTCACCATGCAGGGCCTCTACGCGGCCGGGGTCGCCGCCGTGGCGCTCGGCATCGCGCGCGCGATGCTCTTCGAGTTCGTCGCGCTGGCCCAGCGCAAGGCGCCGCGCGGCCTCGCCCGCCTCGCCGACAGCGCCGTCGTGCAGGCCGACGTGGCGCGCGCGGAGGCGCGGCTCGGCTCGGCGCGCGCCTACCTGATCGAGACGCTGACCGCGATCTACGCACAGGCCGACGACCTCGCGCCGATCGAAGTCGCCGACCGGGCCCGGGTGCGGCTCGCCTGCACCAATGCGATCCACGCCGCGGCCGAGGTGGCGGACCTCGCCTACAAGGCGGCCGGCGTCGACGCGATCTTCCCGGGCAGCCCGTTCGAGCGCCGCTTCCGCGACATGCACACGCTCACCCAGCAGATCCAGGCACGCGGCGCCCATTTCGAGGCGGTCGGGCAGATCCTGCTCGGCGTGCCGCCGGCGGAATTTCTCTGAGCTGCACGGTGTTTTCCATCTGTGTCGATGCCCCGCGGTTCGGGCCGCTGATCGCGTTGGAATGCGTCCCGGCTGTGACGTCGTTTCATCAGGGAAGAAATCATGAACAGGATACTGACCACATTCGCCGTCGGCGCCACTCTGCTCGCCGGCATCGCGGTTCCCGCACACGCGGCGCCGGAACTGTCGCTCGCCCGGTTCGATTGCGGCACGCCGCAGCCACCGACGGCCGTCAACCAGCGCTTCTCGGACACCTACGCCTATGGCGATCTCAAGCTTCAGCTCGTCTTCAGCTGCTATCTCATCAAGCATGACGACGACTACATGCTGTGGGACACCGGCCACGCCATGACGATGCCCAACGTCGCTCCGAAAACCAGCCTGGTCGATTATCTCGCCAAGATCGACGTCAAGCCCGACCAGATCAAATATGTCGGCATCAGCCATTATCACGCCGATCACACCGGCCAGATCGCCTCGTTTCCGAATGCGACGCTGCTGATCGGCGCCAGGGAGTGGGACGCCATCAGCAGCCCCAAGCCGCCCGAAGGCGCGAACGTCAAGCCGTTCGAGAGCTGGGTCAAGGGCGAAAGCAAGGTCGAGCCGCAGACCCTCGACAAGGACGTGTTCGGCGACGGCTCCGTGATCGTGCTGCGCACGCCGGGACACACCCCGGGCCACTCCAGCCTGCTGGTCAAGCTGGCGCAGATGGGTCCCGTCATCATCACCGGCGATGCGGTTCACTTCCGCGAGAACTACGATTCGGACGGCGTGCCCACCTCCAACTACGATCGCGCCCAGACCGTGGCGTCGATCGAGCGCCTGAAAAAGATCGCGGCGAACCTCAAGGCCACGGTCATCATCCAGCACGACGCGCGCGACGTCGACAAACTGCCGGTATTTCCCGCGTTCGCAAAGTAGGCGCGAGCTCCAAAGCCTTGGCGCTCGTGGCGCCAAGGCTCCCAAAAAATCCGGCTGGCGACACCCGGCGCGCCACCTTCTCGGGAGCCGTGCGTCGACCCGGCTGCCCTTTGTCTCCGGCCAGCGTGCTGTACTCGGCAGTCTCAGGGCGTCCATCCTTTCGTTCCGAGCAGGATGCCGTGGTTTCGCCCCTCGGCATTGAGATCGTAGACCTTCAACATCGACCAGTCGAGCTTGGCGTCCAGTTCGGCCAGCGAGGGCGCGTCCACCTTCTCGTAAACCTGAACGGCAAACAGGACCTTCCGATCGGGGTACATCCGCTCGATGTGCGCGACGATCTCGGTGACCGGCGGCTCGGTGCGGCGCAGATCAAGTCCTTCGACCTCGTCCAGCGCGGCGCCCCAGGGCGGCGCTACAAAGATGATCATGGCGTCGCCGGCCGACGGATGACGCTCGTCCAGCAGGAGGCGATAATCGCCGTTCATCAGCTCGATTGCGCGATCCAGTCCTTCAATGTTTCGTCGCGTGAGCTCATAGACCCTGGGATCGAACTCAAAGGCAATCCCGCGCGACCATGGGACGTGCCGCAAGATCCAATAGAGCGTGTTGCAAGAACCCGCGAACGGATCGATCACCAGAAACCGCGTCGCGGCCGGCAACGACGCGGCCACTCCGGCGATATCGCGCCCGATCCGATCGGCAAGCGGGTCCCGCGTGCATTCGACGGCTGTCCGGCCGAGCAATCGGATTCCGCGTTCATACCACTGGGGCGGAGACATGCCGTACAGTCGGACATAGTCCGGATCAGAAAAGCTGTCGCTTCCATAGCGCCGGACCTCTTCCAAGGTCAGCACCGCGTTACGCTTATGTCCGTGCAACAGCAGCGCGCGGTCATGCAACGGTGCTTTGCCGTCTCGCAAGGTCTCTCTCATATCCGCCGCTCCCGGACGCGATTGAAATGCGTCCAACGCAGTCGCCCGATGCATCGGCCTCCCGACATGGATCGATCACGCCTTCATCCGACCGAGATAGGCCTGCTGCACCATCTCGTTGTCGCGCAGACTCTGGGCCGAGCCGTGCAGCACCACCTGCCCGGTCTGCAGCACGTAGCCGAAGCTCGCGATCGACAGCGCCATGTTGGCGTTCTGCTCGACCATGAAGATGCTGGTGCCCTGGCGGTTGATCGCCTGGATGATGTCGAACACCTGTTCGACGAAGGCGGGCGACAGGCCCATCGACGGCTCGTCCATGCACAGGAGCTTTGGACGCGCCATCAGCGCGCGGCCGATCGCGACCATCTGCTGCTCGCCGCCGGACAACGTGCCGGCCTGCTGCTTGAGGCGCTCCTTGATGCGCGGGAACAGGGCGAAGACGCGCTCCTTGTCGATTTCGATCTCGGCCGTGTCGTCGCGCGTGAACGCGCCCATTTCCAGGTTTTCGAGCACGGTCATGCGCGGAAACAGACGCCGCGCCTCGGGCACCGGGGCGATGCCCCGCTTCACCCGCTCCGCGGTCGGCAGCTCGTTGATGCGCGCGCCGGCATAGGCGACCTCCCCGCTCTTCGGCTTCACGATGCCGAGGATCGTCTTCATCGTGGTGGATTTTCCGCAGGCGTTGCCGCCGAGCAGGCAGACGATCTCGCCTTCGCCGACGCTGCAGTCGACGCCCTTCAGGACGTGGAGCTCGCCGTAATAGGTGTTGACGTCCTTGAACTCAAGGAGCGGCGGCGGCCGCTGCGACGGCGTCTGTCGTTCGTCCGAGATAGGCACGCAGCACTTCCTTGTTTGAATGAACCTGCCTGGGCGTGCCCTCGGCGATCTTCTCGCCGTGGTCGAGCACGACGACCTTGTCGGCGATCTCGTTGACGACGTCGAGCTTGTGCTCGATCAGGAGAACGGTCACGCCGCGGTCCCGCAACTGGCGGATCTGGTCGGTCAATTCCAGCGTCTCGGTCGGGTTCATGCCGGCCGTCGGCTCGTCGAGCAGCAGGAGGACGGGCTCCGAGACCAGCGCGCGGGCGATCTCCAGCCGCCTTCGGTTGGCATAGGACAGCGAGAAGGCGAGATGCTGCAGGCGCGGCATCAGCCGGTTGCCGAAGATGGCGAGGATTTCGACGGCACGGGCCCGCGCCGCCACTTCCTCGCGCCTGACGCGCGGCAGGCGCAGCACGGCGCCGAGCGGCCCGGTCGAGGTGCGGGTGTGCGCGCCGACCAGCGCGTTCTCCAGCAGCGTCATGTTGGCGAACAGCCGCAGGTTCTGGAACGTGCGCGCGATGCCTTTCTCCACGATCCGGTGCGGCTTAAGGCCGGTGACGTCCTCGCCCGCGAGCAGGACCTCGCCGCCGTCAGGCCCGACCAGGCCGGTGACGAGATTGAAGAACGTGGTCTTGCCGGAGCCGTTCGGCCCGATGATGGCGACGATCGAGCCCGGCATGACCTCGAGGTCGACGCCGTTCACGGCCTTGATGCCGCCGAACGCCTTCGCCAGGCCCTTGATCTCGAGCAGCGGCCTGCCCGGCTCGATGGTTCGCCGGTGCAGTGGCGCAAGCCCCGCCGCAACGGAACTTCGCGACGGCATCGCGTTCTGCTGCTCGTAGGTCAGCGCCGTCACGGCCGCCCGCTCGGGGATGAGGCCCTGGCGCCGATACAGCATCATCACGACCAGAATGATGCCGAAGATCAGTTCGATCGACTGCACCAGATCGACCTTCTCCAGGAAGGCGATGCCGCTCCACTCGCCGAGCGCGTGGATCCATTGCGTCAGGTCCTGCAGAAACCACGATTGCAGCAGTTGCAGGACGAGCGCACCGACCACGACGCCGGCGACGCTGCCGATGCCGCCCAGCACGATCATGACGAGGATCATGACCGAGACCGGGAAGTTGAACATCTCCGGCGAGGCGGTCTGCAGTTTGGCCACGTAGAAGGTTCCGGTCACGCCGGCAAAGCCCGCGCCGATGGCGAAGGCGAGCAGCTTCAGCCTGACGCGGTCGACCCCCATCGCCTCGGCCGCGATCTCGTCCTCGCGGATCGCGAGCCAGGCCCGGCCGATCCGCGAATGCTTCAGCCGCGCGCTGACGAAGATCAGGAGCACGACGAGCGCGAGCCCGAGATAGTAATAGGGCGTCGACATCACGCCGAAATTGTAGCCGAGCAGCTTTGGCGTCGCGACGCCGCTCAGCCCCTGCGCGCCATTGGTGATGGTGGGCGTGTTGCGCGCGATGATCGGCACGATCTCGCCGAAGCCGAGCGTCACGATGGCGAGATAGTCACCCTTCAGCCGAAGCGTCGGCGCGCCGAACAGCACGCCGAAGAAGGCGGCAACCAGCGCCGAAATCGGCAGCATCAGCCAGAACGAGACGTCGAAATGGACGGTGCCGGCGCCGCCGCCCGCGTCGAGATGGGTGACGAGGCCGAGCCACTGCAACGGCTCCCAGTAGCTGCTCCATGGCGGCTGGATCTGATAGGACGCGAGCGCGCCATAGGTATAGGCGCCGATGGCGAAGAACGCCGCATAGCCGAGATCGAGCAGGCCGGCGAAGCCGACCACGATGTTGAGCCCGAGCGCCAGCATGGCGAAGGCCAGCGCGTTCGCCGCCGCGTCGATATCGCCCTCGTTGCCGTCGAGATAGGGGAAGGCGAGCGCCGCCATCAGGATGATGACGAGCAGATAGGGACGGAACTGGTCACTCGAGGCGCGATCGCGGATCGCCGGGATCCAACTGAACGAGCGCCCCATCGCCGGGGGCTGCACCACTTGCGAAGGTTCGAGATGCGGATCCGGCACGGCGCTCCCTTAGGATTTGGTCGGCGCGGCGCGGCCGAGCAGCCCCGTCGGCCGGAACACGAGTACCAGCACCAAGAGCGAGAAGATGATGATGTCGGTCCAGCGCACGGCGATGTATTGGCCGCCCAGCGATTCGATCAGCCCGATCATGATGCCTCCGAGCATGGCGCCCGGGATGTTGCCGATGCCACCGAGCACCGCCGCCGTGAAGGCACGCAGACCCGCCGTGTAGCCGATCAGATAGCTCGTATAGTTGTAGTAGAGCCCGAAGATCAGACCGGCCGCGCCGGCGAGCGCAGAGCCGAGGAAGAAGGTGATGATCACGACCCGGTCGACGTCGATGCCGACCATGCGCGCCGCCTCCTGGTCCTGCGCCATCGCCTGCATCGCCTTGCCCATCTTGGTGCGACGCACGAAATAGTTGAGAGCCAGCATGAGCAGCAGCGCGACGGTCCACAACAGCACCTCGCGCAGCCGCAGCGTCACGCCGCCGAACTCCCAGGCGGTCTTGGGCATCGGGTTGGTGTAGTTCTTGGAATCGGCGCCGGCGCCGAGCAGGACGATGTTGTAGAGAATGTAGGACATGCCGATGGTCGTGATCATCGGCGCGGTGCCCGGCACGCCGCGCAGCGGCCGCAAGGCCAGCCGCTCGATGGCGACGCCGAGAATGCCCGATCCCAGCATCGTCACCGCGAATGCCGCAAGCAGGATGCCGATCAGCGGCAATCCATAGAGGACGTGCGACTGACCGGCGAAGCCCATCGCCTCCAGCGTCCACATGGCGATGAACGAGCCCACCATGAAGACGTTGAAATGCGCGAAGTTGATCAGCTCGATGATGCCGTAGACCATGGTGAAGCCGAGCGCGAGCAGAGCATACATCGCGCCCAGGCTGACACCGTTGATCACCTGCTGGAGCAGGACATCCCAATGACTCATCGCCTGCCCTCTCGATGCGGCATCATGGATGCGTTGGTCACTTACGACTGCGGCGCTGCCTCGAGATACTTCAACTGATGCGTGATGTCGTCGACCGGGTATTTGTCGTCGTGGCGATACTGGAACACGCTGACGGTGCGGTCAAGAATGTCGCCATTCTGGTCGAAGGCGACCGTGCCCTGCAGCGTTTCGACGTGGGAGTTCTGGATCGCCTCGCGGACGTTTGCGCGGTTCATCTCCTTGCCGCTCTTGGCGACCTCGGCGACGGCGGCGAGGATGACCTTGGCGCCGTCATAGGCGGTGATGGCATAGTCGCTCGGGGTAGACTTGTATTTCTCCTGGAACGTCTTAACGAAGCCGGCCGCGGCCGGGCTTTCGGTCAGATGCGGCCCGGCATTGGTACCGTACCAGCCCTCGATCGCCGGGAAGCCGCCACCTTTCAGGAAGCTGCCGCCGGCGACGCCGTCGCCGCCGCCCTTGATCATGTTCGGGATGGTCTCGGCCGCCTGCTTGGCGAGCTTGACGCCGGCCTGAGCCACGCCGCCATAATAGAGCGCGTCGGGATTGAGCGCCTTGATCTTGGTGAGCGCCGTCGTGTAGTCGGCCTCCTTGGGATCGAGCTGGTCATGGCCGAGCACCTCGAGGCCGATCTTCTTGGCCTGGGCCTCGAACGCATTGGCGAGGCCGACGCCGTAGGCGCCGGAATCGTCGAGGATATAGACCTTCTTCACATTCAGCTTGACCTTGTAGTAGTTGGCCATGTTCGGACCCTGATAGGCGTCCGTGGTCACGGTCCGGAAATAGACCGCCTTGCCCTTGGGCCGGAACTGCGCGGCCATCCTGGGATCGGTGATGTCGGGATTGGTCGAGGACGGCGTGATCGTCGCCATCTCCGCCTCGCTGAGGATCGGCGACATCGCCTTTCCGCTGCCGCTCATCTGCGGCCCGACGTTGGCGACGACCAGCGGATCGGAAATCAGCTTCTTGGTATTGGTGGCGGACTGCGCCGGATCATACTGGCCGGCGGTGGCGGTGCCGTCGTCATAGACGACCGGGACGATCTTGTAGCCGGCGATCCCGCCCTGGGCGTTGGCCTCGTCGATCGCGATCATCGCGCCATTCTTGATCAGGTTGGCGTCCTCGGCGTCGGCGCCCGTGAACGGCAACGTGATGCCGATCTTGACCACTTTCTGATCGGCGAATGCCGCGCCGAACCCGCCGGCCGCGGCGATCGCAGCAACGGCAATGGCCGCCGCGTTCAAGGCACGTCGAGTCAACTGGAACGGTCTCATGAGGGTTCTCCCCTTTGGAATTACAGCAGCACAGCCTGAGGCTACATCTGCCTCGCGCATTCGTACATTGCCCGAACGCCGCATTCTGGTCCAATAAGTGAAAGCAACATTCAGGCCAGCTTCGCGGATGCGCAACGGCGCTGCGATGCGGCAATGCGGGATGGTAGCGCGGAGGAGATCATGTTGGTGCGATGGACCAAAGGCTACACCCAGGCGGAGCTCGACGACGCCCAGCATCGGTTTGACCCTGGTGTTTCCCCATTGATCGCTTTCCCTATCTGCGGCATCACCTGGAGAAAGCCGCGCGCCTTCGACGCCATGATGGCGCACTTTCCGGATAATCGTCATGCCGCCGTTGCCGGGCCTACGATTTTTCGCCGGCGCAGGCGATCGCGGACATTGGCGGCGGCAATGGCGCGAGGCTGCGCCGGATCCTTTCCCGCCTCACCGGACGCTGAGCGTAGCGCCGGACGCCCCTGCCGGCATAGGATGCACGACATTGGAGCTCTGACGGCCTTCTTTACCGATTTTTCAACTTCGAGGTTGACAGCCATGCCCGAGCACATCGAGACGATCGTCATCGGCGGCGGTCAAGCCGGTCTCGCCATGAGCTATCACCTGGCGCGGGTCGGACAACAACATGTCGTGCTCGAACGTGGTCGCGTCGCCGAGCGCTGGCGCAGTGAACGCTGGGAGTCGCTCGCCTTTCAGTTCACCAACTCGCTGCTTTGTCTCCCCGGCCATGCCTATTCGGGAGACGCGCCGGACGGCTTCATGGGGCGAGAAGGCATCGCACGGTTCATCACGGACTACGCGGTGGGGATCGCCGCTCCGCTCCGTTGCGGCATCTCCGTGACGTCGGTGCGCGCGACGGATCGGGGCCGGCTCCTCGTGCAGGCAGGGCAGGAGACGATGGAGGCAGCGAACGTGGTCATCGCGACCGGCCCCTATCAGCTTCCGTCAACTCCGCCATGCAGCGGCTCGTTCCCCGGCGCCATCCATCAGGTCACGGCCAACCGTTACACCCGGCCGTCCGATCTGCCGCCCGGCAGCGTGCTCGTGGTCGGATCGGGCGGCTCTGGCTGTCAGATCGTGGAGGATCTTCGCGACGGCGGACGGGAGGTGTTTTACGCCGTTCGCCGGCATCGGCGATGGCCGCGCCGGTACAGGGGGCGGGATGTCGGCCGGTGGATCGAAGAGACAGGCATGACCAACGTGACCGGCGATGGAATGCCGCCGGAGTGGCGTCATTTCAGGGCGCCCCTGATAACCGGCGTGCGCGGTGGCCACACCATCGACCTTCGTCGGATGGCGCGCGAGGGGGTCAGGCTTCTCGGTAGCCTGCTCGACGTCGGTGACGGCAGGCTGCGCATCGCCAACGATCTGAATGCCAACCTTGCCATCGGCGACGAAACTTTCGTGCAATTTGTCCGGACGATCGATGATTTCATCGAAGCAAGAGGGATCGATGCACCCGCCGAGGAAGGTTTCGATTCGTATCTGCGCCGAACGCCGGAAGCATTGCCCGAGACCGATACACTCGACCTGCGCGACGCCAGAATCTCGACCGTGATCTGGGCGACAGGTTATCGTTACGACTTCCAATGGATCGAGTGCCCCGTATTCGACCTCCAGGGGGCGCCGGAGCAGCGGCGCGGCGTGACGAAAGTGCCCGGCCTTTACTTCCTCGGCCTGCCTCGGATGCACAAGGTGAAGTCGGCATTTCTGTGGGGCGTAGGCGAGGACGCTGAATATCTCGCAGACCACATTGCAGCCAGATCGATCGATCTCAATTAGAGCGTTTTCGAGCGAAGTGGATACCGGTTCGCGTGAAGAAAACGCGTCAAAACAAAGAAGCTAGAGCTTCCGTTCCGATTCCATCGGAACGGAAAAAGCTCTAGGCATCCGCTCGAACCAATCTTGCCGGCCGGGTGCGATGGTGCGCACGGCGCTTGCGCGCCTCGGCTCTGATCAGCGTCCGGCCCCGGGGAATTGAAGTGTGCGCCCGACGACGGTTTGGTGCCGGCCTCGGCACGCGGTCAAACCGCACGCAACCTTGGTAGCACGCGCAAGAACCGTATCGCCAGAATTGTCACCGCGAACATGAATGCCAGCACGATGCCGGTCCAGATGCCGATGCCACCGAGGCCGAAGCCGAATGCGAGCACCGCCGCGCCGCCGAGGCCGACGCCCCAATAGCCGATCATGACCAGCCACAGCACCGCGTTGGCGTCGCGCAAGCCGCGCAGGATGCTCGCCATCAGGATGATGAGGCCCGACAACAGCTGCGTGACCGCGCAGAAATAGAAGAAGTTTCGCGCGGCCGCGATGACGTCCTCGCCGCCCGACGGCCGCGACCACATCGCAAGCCGCACCAGGCCGTCCGAATTGGCGGCCAATATGGCGCCGATCGCGATCGAAAACATGCTGCCGATGACCAGCGATGCGGCAACGGCGTGCTTCAACGCGTCGAAGTCACGCTGGCCGAGCAGGAACGCGACGCGGGCCATCGCGGCCTGTGACAGGCCGATCGGCATCATCAGCGCGATGTTGAGCCAGAGCAGCACGATGCCGTGCGCCGCCAGCGACACCTTGCCGAAATAGCCCATCAGCACGCTCGAACCGGTGAACAGTGAGGTTTCCGTGAAGAAGATCGCGCCGACGGGAATGCCGAGCGTCAGCACGTCGCGCAGCGCGAGACCCGCGCGCCAGTCGCGCACGCCGGCCGGAATCCGCCTGGCGCGCAGAAACGCAAGCGCCAGCATTCCGAACATCAGCCAGTTGGTGAGCGAGATCGTGAGGCCGATCGCGGTCAGGCCGTCGAGGCCGAACGATCCCCCGCCAAGCAGCAGATTGCAGGCGATATTGAACGCGATGCCCGCGATGATGATGGGGTTCAGCCATTTTAGGTCGTTCGCCGCGATCAGGGAGAGGCGCAGCGCGATCCCTGCGATGCTCGGCAGGTAGCCTGGAAGCATCGCCATGATGTATCGCTGCGCGAGTGCGACCAGCGCCGGATCCTGGCCGGCCCGCGCGAGCATCCATGGCACGCACGCCATGATCGCGGTGGCGACGAGACCCATCGCGGCCGCCATGACGAGGCCGGCTCGGATCGCGCGGGCCGCGGCCTGCTCGTTCCCTGCTCCGATGCCGATGCCGACCAGAGGCACCAGGCCCTGCAGCACGCCGATCGAGGTGATGAACAGGAGCAGAAAGATGTTGCCGACCAGACTGCCGGCGGCCAGCGCTTCGACGCCGAGCCGCCCGGTCATGCTCGTGGTCACGAACGGGATCGCGATCTGCAGCAATTGGTTGAAGGCGAGCGTCACGCCCGATCGAGCCAGGTGATTAGCTTCCTGGCGCCAAAGGTTCGGGCGCGGCGGGTTGGGCACCAGCATGATGATTTCCCTGGAGAGGATCGACGGAGAGGCGGCGTTTGTAACGCCCGCCGAGCGGCGAGGATAGCTCGCTCCGCCGCGAGAGGCTTGATCATGATTGTTGTCCGCTTTCCTTTCCCGCTGCGGCCGACGGTCATTCTGACCCATCGCAGCATGGCGACGCAACTGGCGCCGTGCCACGATCTCGTGCCGGGAGCATCCGTGGATCGCCCAAGAGCCTCCGATCATCGCCTCCTTCCGGTTTTCAGAATTTCGCTTGACCCGAACCCCAAATCAGCGGTATCTTCCGCGCTGTCCTGTCCCGGCATGAGGGGCGTTACGCGTCGTCACGAAACGTGGGGCGGGATGCGGTGGACGCGGCGGCGCGCAAGACGGGCGCTTCGTTGCGGACGGCGAAATCGTGTGGTCCTGGCGCCGCGACGCTGGCGTCAAGTTCGTGATGATGCTTCGCATCGCACGGGCGACGGGGGCAAGAAAGCCCGCTCCCCGAGGAGAGCACGTATAAGCGTTAACACCATCGCGCAGGGAAGGCCGGATGTTCGGCCGTACCTGTGGTTCTGCCGCGTGCTTCTTGTTGCACGCGGACCATGGGTGCTGGCTGGCACCCGGCCTTCCCTGCGCCCTCATCTGTTGAGGAGGGTGATCGTTCCCGCAGAACTCGGGCGAAATCCGCCGCGAGAACGTATAAACACGCCCGTCGTCCTCCGCTGTCATGCCTCGCCTTAGGCGGGGCGACGACACCGAATGCTGTTTGACGTGTTGAATCTGATCGCAGTCTTCGTACGGTGGACTAAGCTTACACCTGCGCTCGAAGAGCGAAAGCGTAAGTGTGCCCACCATTCAAGAGCAATGCCGCGGAGACAATGGTGGGCACGACGCTTCGCGTCTTTGCCCACCCTACGGCTACGGCCGACGCACCGGCGCGCGTCGCTATCGGTCCACGTCCTCCTGCTCCGGCATCGCCTGCGCGATCTCGGCGGCAGCGAGGTCGCCCCTGAGCACGCCGGCGCTTTCGGCGAGCCGCGCGTTGGCGGTGTCGTGGACATGGGCGGCGAGCGCCGGCATCCGCTTGATCAGCGCGTGGAAGTCCTGCGCGTCGAGCACCAGCAGCCGCGTCTTGCGGAGTGCAGTGACGGTGCCGCTGCGGTGGGTCTGGCGCAGCAGCGCGATCTCGCCAAAGAAGGTGCCGTCGACGAGATGCACGCGCTGGCCCGGCAGCTCGATCTCGACCTCGCCCGCGGTGATGAAATACATCGACGTCGCCGGATCGCCGCGCCGCACCAGCACCTCGCCGGATTCGATGGTCTGCGCCCGCAAGAGGCGCATGATGTCGGCAATCTCGCTTGCCGACAGATGCGAGAACAGCGGCACCTTGGCCAGCATGCCCCAGGTCACGACGAAGTCGCGCCGCTTCACCTCGTCGGCAAAGGCGGTGGAGATGATCGCGACCGGCAGCGCGATCATCGCAAGCCCGCCGATGATGGTGAACACCGAGACCACCTTGCCGAGCGCCGTCACCGGCACCACGTCGCCGTAACCGACCGTGCCGAGGGTGACGATCGCCCACCACATCGCCTGCGGAATGGTGCCGAACTTGTCGGGCTGGACGTCGCGCTCGATGGCATAGAGCAGCGAGGCGAACAGCAGCACCGCGGCGGTGAGGATGACGAGGCAGCCGATCAGGGTACGCCGCTCGGCATGCAGGGCCGCCAGCAGCGATCGCATCGCCGGCGAGTAGCGCACGAGCTTGAGGAACGGCAGCACCACCAGCATCGATCGCGTCGTCGACTGGCCGGCTGCGAGGGCGATCGCCGCGGGCAGGAAAGCGAAGAGATCGATCAGGCCGAGGCTGGAGAAGGCGTAGTCGAGCCTGTCACGCCGCGGCGAGCCCTTGCGCTGGGTGTGGCCCGCCACGCTCCACAGTCGCGCCACATATTCCAACGCGAACACCGCGACGGCCGCGATCTCGACGATGTCGAACAGCAGTCCGAACCGCACGTCGAGCTCGGGCACCGAGGCGAGCGCAATCGCGAGTACGTCGGCGATGATGACGAGGATGATCAGCCGGACGAGGCCGAGGCCCGTCGAATATCGCAGGTGGTCATGCTCGAGCAATTCATAGAGCCGGTCCCGCAGGTCGGGATCGCCGAGCCCCTTCCCCTGCGCGGGAATCCCCACGGTCAGCCGCCCATGGCCTTCTCGATCGCCGCGAGCGCCGCAGCCGCCTTGGCGCCGTCGGGGCCGCCCGCCTGCGCCATGTCGGGCCGCCCGCCGCCGCCCTTGCCGCCGAGCGCCTCGGATGCGACCCGCACCAGCTCGACCGCATTGTACCGCGAGGTCAGGTCCGGCGTCACGCCGACCACGACACCGGCCTTGCCGTCGCCGGACACACCGACGATGGCGACGATGCCGGAGCCGAGCTGCTTCTTGCCGTCGTCGGCGAGGCTCTTGAGATCCTTCATCTCGATGCCTTCGACCGCGCGCGCCAGCAGCTTGACATCGCCGACCTCGCGCACGCCGGCGGCGCCTGAACCGTTGGTGGAGGCGCCGCCGCCCATCGCGAGCTTGCGGCGCGCGTCCGACAATTCGCGCTCGAACTTCTTGCGCTCGTCCATCAGGGCGGTGATGCGCGCCGGCACCTCCTCGACCGTGGTGCGCAGCTCGGCCGCCGCGATCCTGGCCAGCGCCATGGTGTCGTTGGCGTGCTTGCGCGCGTGCCGCCCGGTCAGCGCCTCGATGCGGCGGACGCCGGAGGAGACCGCGCTCTCGCCGGTGATCGAGATCAGCCCGATGTCGCCGGTCCGCTTGACATGGGTGCCGCCGCAGAGCTCGACCGACCAGCCGAGCGCGTTCTGGCCGCGCTCGCGGGCGCTGTTGCCCATGGAAACCACGCGGACCTCGTCGCCATATTTCTCGCCGAACAGCGCGCGCGCGCCGGCTTCCCGTGCGTCGTCCAGCGCCATCAGGCGCGTGGTGACCTCGGCGTTCTCCAGCACCGCGTCGTTGGCGATGTCCTCGACCCGCGCCAGCTCCTCCGCCGTGATCGGTTTCGGGTGGGCGAAGTCGAAGCGCAGGCGGTCGGGCGCCACCAGCGAGCCGCGCTGGGCGATGTGGTCGCCGAGCACCTGCCGCAGCGCCTCATGCAACAGATGCGTGCCCGAATGGTTGGCGCGGATCGCCGAGCGGCGCGCATGATCGACCTCGAGCTGCAGCGCCGCGCCGACCTTCACCGTGCCCTGCTCCATCGTGCCCTGGTGCACGAAGAGATCGCCGGCCTTCTTCTGGGTGTCGGTGACGCGGAAGCGCACGCCCTCACCGGTCATGATGCCGGTATCGCCGACCTGGCCGCCGGATTCCGCATAGAACGGGGTCTGGTTCAGCACGATCGTGCCGGGCTCGCCCGCGGCGAGGCTGTCGACCTCCTTGCCGTCCCTGACCAGCGCGGTGACCGCGCCCTCGGCGGTCTCGGTCTCGTAGCCGAGGAATTCGGTCGCGCCGAATTTTTCGCGCAAGGGAAACCACACGCTCTCCGTCGCGGTATCGCCGGACCCAGCCCACGCGGCGCGCGCCTTCTCGCGCTGGCGGTCCATCGCGTCGGTGAAGGAAGCAATGTCGACGCCGATGCCGCGCGACTTCAGCGCGTCCTGGGTCAGATCGAGCGGGAAGCCGTAAGTGTCGTAGAGCGTGAAGGCGGTGTCGCCGTCGAACATGTCGCCTTTCTTCAGGGCGGCGCTCTTCTCGTCCAGGATCGCAAGCCCGCGCTCCAGCGTCTTGCGGAAGCGGGTCTCCTCCAGCCGCAGCGTCTCCTTGATCAGGTCCTCCGCGCGCACCAGTTCCGGGTAGGCCTGCCCCATCTCGCGCACCAGCGCGAACACGAGGCGATGCATCAAGGGTTCGCGGGCGCCGAGCAACTGGGCATGGCGCATGGCGCGGCGCATGATCCGGCGCAGCACGTAGCCGCGGCCCTCGTTCGACGGCAGGACGCCGTCGGCGATCAGGAACGACGACGCACGCAGATGGTCGGCGATCACGCGCAGCGAGGCCTTCTGCTCGCCCTGCGGATCGGCGTTGGTGAGGTCGGAAATCGCGCGGATCAGCGCGACGAACAGGTCGATGTCGTAATTGTCGTGCTTGCCCTGCAGGACGGCTGCGACCCGCTCCAGCCCGGCGCCGGTGTCGATCGACGGCTTCGGCAGCGGATTGCGCACCCCGCCCTCGAGCTGCTCGAACTGCATGAACACGAGATTCCAGATCTCGATGTAGCGGTCGCCCTCGGACTCCGGCGATCCGGGCGGACCGCCCCAGACCTTGTCGCCATGGTCGTAGAAGATTTCCGAGCACGGCCCGCAGGGGCCGGTGTCGCCCATCTGCCAGAAATTGTCGGAGCCGGCGATGCGGATGATGCGGGATTCCGGCAGGCCGGAAATCTTCCTCCAGAGGCCGAACGCCTCGTCATCGTCGATATAGACGGTGGCCCAGAGCTTCTCCTGCGGCAGGCCGAACTCCTTGGTCACCAGCTTCCAGGCGAGCTCGATCGCGCGATCCTTGAAGTAGTCGCCGAACGAGAAGTTGCCGAGCATCTCGAAGAAGGTGTGATGGCGG
>NZ_JAFAVV010000590.1 GCF_019242285.1 Bradyrhizobium sp. | reverse complement strand
TTCCGGAAGGCGCCGGCCCGAAGAGCTGGGCCGACCTCGCAGATCCGAAATGGAAGGGCAAGATCGCCTTCACGGATCCGGCCAATTCGGGCTCCGCGTATTCGAACCTCACGATGCTGGCGCAGCTATGGGGCGGCTGGGACAAGGTCGCGAGCCTGCTCGCCAACACCAAGGTGCTGAACCGCTCGAGCCTCGTCTTTCAGGGAGTCGGCAATGGCGAGTTCGCACTCGGCATATCGCTGGAATATGCGGGTTATCAGTGGTCTTCCAATGGCGCACCCGTCAAGGTGATCTATCCGGCTGATGGCACCATTGCCCAGATGGAAGGCGTCGCCATCATCAAGGGTGGCCCGAACACGGCAGGCGCGCGCCAGTTCGTCGACTACATCAACCGCAAGGACGTTCGCGAGATGATTCTCAAGGAGACGTTCCGCAGGCCGGCCCGCCAGGATCTCGATCTGCCCAACCTGCCGGGCAAGATGCCGAAACTCTCCGACATCAAGCTCGTGAAATATGACGAGGAGGCTTGGACCGCAAAGCGGGGCGAGACGATGGATCGCATCAAGGACGTGATCCAGCGGACCCGATGATGGGCGTTGCCGCGCCGGGTGGCTGAACGGGTGTCCGGATAAGGATTGGGTTCGGGGGAGCGTCTTGACGGCCATTTCGATCGACCGCGTATCGCGATCATACGGAACGGTGCGTGCCGTCGACGACGTGTCGCTGGAAGTCGAGCATGGCGAGTTCTTCACCCTGCTCGGGCCTTCGGGTTGCGGCAAGACCACGCTGTTGCGCATGATCGCCGGCTTCGCCGATCTCACGGCGGGCCAGATCCGCTTCGGCAACAAGCGCATCGACACGCTGCCGCCGCATCGCCGCAACACCGCCATGGTGTTCCAGAACTACGCCATCTTCCCCAATCTCACCGTTGGCGGCAACGTGGCCTACGGCCTCAGGGCGCGCGGCGTGGCGGAGGAGGAGATGAAGGTGCGCATCGCCCGCGCGCTGCGCCTCGTGCATCTCGACGGTTACGGTGCGCGCTGGCCGCACCAGCTCTCGGGCGGTCAACTGCAGCGCGTCGCCATCGCCCGCTGCCTGGTCATCGAGCCCGAAGTGCTGCTGCTCGACGAGCCGCTCTCCAATCTCGACGCCAAGCTGCGCGTGGAGATGCGCGCCGAGATCCGCCAGCTGCAGCAGCAATTGAAGATCACGGCCATCTACGTCACGCACGACCAGGAGGAAGCGCTCGCGATGTCCGACCGAGTCGCCGTGATGCGCGCCGGCAAGCTCGAGCAGGTCGCGCGGGCGCAGGATATCTACCGCGCGCCGGCGACACCGTTCGTCGCCGAGTTCATGGGGACCACCAACCTGCTCACGGGCACGATCGCCGGACGTGACGGCGAGGCGCTGCGGATCCGTGTCGGACAACGGGAGTTCCGTGCCATCGGTAATGCCCGCGACGGCGAGAGCGTCAGCTTCTCGCTGCGGCCCGAGACCATTCGCCTGCTCGACACCGGCGAAGCGCCGCCGCCCGGCTGGAGCGTGGTCGAGGCGGATCTTGGAGCGGTCGAGTTCCTCGGCGCCATCAGCCGGATCGAGCTCGATATCGGCGACGGCGCCATGCTGCGCGTCGCCGGTCTCGATCTGCTGCCCGACCAGCTGAAGGCGCGCGGTCGCATCGCCGCCGCCTACGATCCGCGCCGCGTCACGGTGTTTCGCGAATGATCGCCATCTCCCGCCGCGACAGCTTCCCGCTGGCTATCGCGATCCTGGCCTTCGCCTTTCTCGGGCTCTTCCTGCTGTATCCGCTGCTCAATGTGTTCGGTGCGAGCTTCCTCGACCGCACGGGCAAGGTTTTGACCCTTGCAAACTACGTCCGCATCCTGTCGAGCAGCTTCTATCTCGGCAGCCTGGGCAACAGCCTGATCCTCGGCATCCTGTCGACATTATTGACCATCGCGATCGGCGTGCCGCTGGCCTTTTGCCTCGCCCGCCTGCCGATCCCGGGGAAATCGGCGCTGCTGGCGCTGGCGTCCCTGCCGCTCGTGCTGCCGTCCTTTGTCGCGGCCTATGCGCTCGTGCTGCTGCTCGGCCGCGCCGGCATCGTCACGCGCCTGCTGCGCGACATCGGCGTCCCCTTCAGCTCGATCTACGGCGTGACGGGGATGACCATCGTCTTCGCCATGACGCTGTTCCCGTTCGCGGTCTTTCCGACGCTGGCAGCATTCAAGGCGGTCGACGTCTCGGTCGAGGAAGCCGGGCAGAATCTTGGCGCCTCGCGCTGGCGCACCTTCCGCACCGTGACGCTGCCGATCGTCATGCCGGCGGTGCTGGCCGGTGGCCTGTTGGTCTTCATCGAGGTGATCGAGAGTTTCGGTGTGCCCTTCGTGCTGGCCGAGGACAAGCCGGTCCTTGCGGTCGAGGCCTACAAGCTGTTCGTCGGCGAGACCGGCAACCCCGCTTCGGCCGGCGTGCTCGGTGTGCTGCTGATCGTCTGCACCGCGATCGCACTGCTCATCCAGCGTCACTATCTCGGCCGCCGCCGCTTCTCGACCGCGACGCGCCGCCCGCCGCCCGAACTCGTGGTGAAACCCTGGCTGCGACGGCTGGCTTGCGCCTATTCATGGGGCGTGGTGCTGATATCGCTCGTGCCGTTCTTCGCCATCATCGTGATCTCCTTGATGGAGTTCCGCGGCCCGGTGATGCAGTCCAGCCCGAGCCTGAACAATTTCCGCGATCTGTTCGGTCAGTCCTGGCGGCCGCTGATCAATACGCTCAGCCTGTCCACCGCGGCCGCCGTGACGGCCGCGGTGATCGGCGTCCCCATCGGCTTCGCCATCACCCGCTTTCGCTCGCGAGTCTCGGACCTGCTCGACGTCCTCGCCATGACGCCTTTTGCCGTCGCGGGAACGGTGCTGGCCATCGGCCTGATCATCTCCTTCAACAGTGGCGGGCTGGTGCTGACCGGCGGCTGGCTGATCCTGGTCCTTGCCTGGGTGGTGCGAAAAATCCCGTTCAACGTGCGCGCCTCGGCCGCCATCCTGTATCAGATCGATCCGAGCCTCGAGGAGGCATCGATCAATCTCGGCGTCTCACCGCCGATGACGTTCGTGCGCCTGACTGTGCCGCTGATGATGGGCGGCGTGATCGGCGGCATGGTGCTGACCTGGGTCACGGTCGCCTCGGAGCTCTCCTCCACCGTCGTGCTCTACAGCGGCCCGTGGGCGACGATGACCGTCGTGATGTTCCAGGCGCTCGAGGGCACGGGCGCCGGCATCGCCTCGGCCGCCGCGACCGTGCTGATCGTTTTCACCGTGCTGCCGGTGGCGCTGGTCTACCGGCTGCTTCGCCGTCACGAACTTGGGATGATGTGAGACATGATCGACCTTCGCAGCGACACCGTCACCCAGCCCACGGATGAAATGCGCGATGCCATGCGCGCGGCGCGCCTCGGCGACGATTCGCGCGACGGCGACCCGACCGTGCGCGAGCTCGAAACCCTCGCCGCCGCGCGGACCGGCAAGGAGGCGGCGATGTTCGTGCCATCAGGCACGATGGGCAACCTCGTCGCGCTGATGGCCCATACCGGGCGCGGCGGCGAGGTGCTGCTCGAGGACAGCTCGCACATCCTCAAGAGCGAGATGGGCGCCATCGCCCAGGTCGCCGGCCTGTTCCACCGCACCATCCGCGGTGAACGCGGGGCGATGGATCTCGGTGTTCTCACCGAAACGATCGCCGCGCAACTAAAGCCCAACAAGCTGGCGACCGCCCTGATCGAGATGGAGACCACGCATAACGGCGCAGGCGGCACGGTGCTGCCGCTCGATCACATGGCCGAGGTCCATGCGCTCGGCCGGCAGCACGGCATTCCCGTGCACACCGATGGCGCACGGCTGTTCAACGCCGCAGTTGCGCTCGGCGTGCCGGCCGAGCAGATTGCGCGCCACAGCGACAGCGTGACCTTCTGCGTCTCGAAGGGACTGAGTGCGCCGGTCGGCTCGCTGCTCTGCGGCACCAGCGACTTCATCGCCCGCGCGCGCAGCTTCCGCCGCATGCTCGGCGGCAATCTGCGCCAGGCTGGCATGCTCGCAGCCGCCGGCATCGTCGCGCTGGACAGCATGGTCGAGCGTCTGGCCGACGACCATCGCACGGCGAAACAGCTCGCGGACGGCCTGCATCGCCTGTCATCCGGCCTCGTCGATCCGGAGTCCATCGAGACCAATATCGTGCGCGTCGACACGACTGGAAGCGGCTGGCCGGCCGAGATGTGGTCGGCTGCGCTGCAGCGCCTGGATGTGCGCGTCGCGCCCGGCGGGCCGATGCAGCTCCGCTTCGTCACACACCGGCACATTTCGCCGGCGGATATCGAGACGACGCTGCAGGCGTTCGGCGAAGTGTGGCGCAAGGCGCCTGGCCAGCCGATGGCCGGCGTGGGCCAGCGCCACGGCCGTTGATGATGGGCACTGTTGTTTTCGCCGTGGCGCCATGAAGTCCCAGGCGACTCCAAATCGTCCATTTAGCGAGTTACCATTTGCGGCGTACTGATCTTGAAGGGCCGGGTTGTCCGGCCGCCGGAACAGGGAGAACGATCGTGAGCGACTTCAAACTCCCTCCCAGGAAAACTGATTCGCCCTTCGCGGGCTGGCGAGGCCACCATGTGGGCGTGGGCGTGAAAGACCTCGACGAGGCGAAGAACTGGTATGTCGAAAAGCTCGACTTCAGGGTCGTACACGAATGGCCCTACGCCGATGAACAACTCGCCTACATCGCCCCTCCGAACGATGACGCATTCATGGTCGAGCTGCTGGGCGGCGGCGATCCTCTGCCGATCGACGCCCCCGGGTATTCCGACCTTGGCGACAGCCTCCGCCACGCCGGCTATCACCACTTCTGCATCAACGTGCCGGACATCGAGAACGCCGTCGCCGACCTCAGAGCCCGCGGTGTCAAGATCGTGACCGAGCCGTTCAAACTCGACGCCATCAGCCGCAAGCTCGCCTTCTTCGCGGACCCGTCCGGCAACCTGATCGAACTCGCCGAGATCGTCCCATAAGGCGCATCAGCAAGGCGCGGAGCATCAACGCCGCCGAAAAAAGCGGAATGTGGGCGTGCGAATGGGCGGCGGCCATTCCAGAGGCTCTCGAGAGGCGGCTTCAGTCGCCATTTCCGTTGGAACTTTGTTTTTGACGAGCAGGTTGAGGGTTCAAGTCCATTTCCGAGGAGTGTCATGGCTCAACCGTCGGTTCGCAAAGGTATGCCACCCGTCAAATTGAGCCGTCGAGAATTCGAGCGGCGATACCGCAGCCGTTACAAGGATCCGGCCTTTCAATCGCTGCGAAGAGAACTGGACGCGCTTATTGCCGTGGCATGGGACGCTTACGCTAACGCACGCAAATCGCCGGTCACGCGCAGGGCCGGTGAAGGCTTTGCGGACCCCGATTACGACGTTTCGGTCGATTGGCTGGCGGCGCGTGATGCGATCGACAAGGCGCAGCAAAGTCACGATGATCCCCACGCCATACCTCGTGTGCTCGTCATCAATGGATCGTCGCGCAGCGAGCACACATGTCCCGGCGAAATGTCCAAGACCTGGCGTATGGTGGAATCCGCACGATCTTGTCTTTCCGGGATGGGGTTCAACGTCGACGTTCTCGACTTGTCGCGGTTGACGTCTGAGTTTGGCAAGCAGATACACCCATGCAAGGCCTGTGTCTCGACCTCGATGCCGCTTTGCCATTGGCCGTGTAGCTGCTATCCGAACTATTCGCTCGGACAGACCGACGATTGGATGAATGAAATCTATCCGCTGTGGGTCGCTGCGCATGGCATCATGATCATCACGCCTGTCAATTGGTATCACGCCCCGACAGGTCTGAAAGCCATGATCGACCGAATGGTGTGTGCAGACGGTGGAAATCCCGATCCCTCTTCAACTCACGGCAAGGCCGCGAACGAGGCAAAGGACCTCGAACTCAAAGGTTGGGCCTATCCGCGTCACTTGGCAGGCCGCCACTTCGGCCTCGTCGTTCACGGCGACAGCATTGGCGCAGAGACGCTTCGTCGGTTGCTCGCGGACTGGTTGACGGACATGAAGCTGATATCCCCCGGCAGCATGGCCGAGTGCGACGGTTATATCGGCTATATGAAACCTTATGCCACGTCCCATGACGATTTCGACGAAGACAAGGCCTTCCACGAGGAGGTGCTGAATGTGGCGCGAACGCTCGGTAACGCGGTTGAGCTCGCACGCAAGGGCAGGCTGGAGAGTGCGGACAAGGGGCTGCTTGATCCAAGACCCAAATAGCCGCTTCGAACGAATTCATCCGTGAATCGAATTGCGCGCCGTTAGCGTCGCATCAGCAAGCTGCTCGCCAGAGGTCAAGAACCGCCTCGAGCGCGAGCAACTCGATTTGATCGGTGAAGCGCGCTCTATAGAGGGTCATCAGGGCATCGTGCCCCAGGTCAGACGAGCTGCAAAGCCCGTCTTCGACGACGATGACACGATATCCGCGATCGACGGCTTCCAGCACGGTCGCGAGAACGCAAACGTCCGTCTCGGATCCCGAAATGACAAGGGTATTGATGTTCTTTTCTGCCAGGAAGGATTGAAGCGCACTCGAGAAAAAGGCGGAATAGCCGGGCTTGTCAATGACCGTCGCAGGAGGGGCAAACCGCGCGAGCGGCGAAACCAGATCGAGGGCTCCTGGTGGCAGCCTTGCCTGCGTCGCGCAATCCCAACGCGTGAAGTATCGCTGCCAGCGCCCTGGCCGGTCATGGGACGACATCGGCGTGATGAAGCGGGTGAATATGGTGCGCGCCGGGTTGTGCTCGACGAGACGAACGATGCTGGGCAAGACGCGGTCCATCCAAGGCGTGGGCCAGATGCCGGCCGAGGAGAAAATGTTTTGCATATCGATGCAAAGATGCACCGCGTGCGAAATCGTCTCGTAGGAGTGTGCAACGACCATGAGTAATTGGCCGAGCCCGGCCGGTTGATCGACTCTCTCTCTCGGCTACAGCGCTAGGCCGCCTGCCGTGACAGCTTGACCTTGCCGCCCTCGACGCTGGCGACCTGTTTCGTCTCGATGAAGTGATGCTGGCCGTCGGGGCTGTCCGTCTTGGTCAGCTTGATGCGGTCGCCTTCCACCTTGTCGACCGCGCCGACGTGCTTGCCTTCGGAGTCGACGATTTCCATGTGTTCCCGGATGTCCATTGCAACGCTCCTGTTGAGACTGCCGAGCGAGGCGAGCCAGGAGAAGCAACCGGTTGCTGGCCCGGTTGTTCCCAAAGGACGAAAGGCGATAGAAACGTTCGGCGCGTTGAGGAGTTAGTTCACTCAAACCGAGTGGAGAAATAGATGGCAAGCAAGACGCATTCCCGCAGGAACGTGGTCGGTGCAGGTGCAACAGCGGCGGCCACCTCGCTGACACCTGCCTTTGCTGCGCGAAGCGCAAACGGGCCCATCGAAGCATTGGTGGATCCCGCTGGAAAGTACCCGAAGCCGCCTTTCAAAAAGCAATCGCAACCATGGCCTGGGCTGGCGAGTAAGATGGATCCGGCACCCGATCACGGCGAGGAATCCTACCGTGGTTCCGGCCGGCTCGTCGGTCGCAAGGCGCTGATTACCGGCGGCGACTCCGGCATGGGAAGGGCTGCGGCGATCGCATTTGCGCGCGAGGGAGCGGACGTGGCAATCAACTATTTCCCGAGCGAGGAGCCTGATGCGCAGCAGGTAATCGAGCTGATCAGGGCGGAGGAGCGTAAGGGGCTCGCTTTGCCCGGTGATATCAGAGATGAGAAGTTCTGCGAGAAGCTTGTGCGCAAGGCGGTCGAAGGGCTTGGCGGATTGGATATTGTTGTCAGCAACGCCGGCAGGCAGCAGGCGCGTCAATCGATCCTCGATTTGTCGACCGAAGATTTCGATGCGACCATGAAAACGAACGTCTATGCGCCGTTCTGGATCATCAAGGCCGCGCTGCCGCACCTCAAGCCCGGCTCTGTCATTGTCGCTACGGCCTCGGAGCAGGCCTACGATCCTTCACCCGATCTCTACGATTATGCGCAGACCAAGGCGGCAACGATGAACTATGTGAAGTCTCTCGCCAAGCAATTGGGTCCCAGGGGCATCCGTGTGAACGGCGTTGCGCCAGGGCCGATCTGGACGCCGCTTCAGGTCTCGGGCGGAGCGACGATGGAGAAGCTGGAGAAATTCGGCAGCCAGACCTCCTTCGGGCGGCCGGGACAGCCGGCGGAGCTCGCGTCGATCTACGTCCAATTGGCGGCGGCGGACGCCAGCTTCGCAACGGGTCAGATTTACGGCTCCGCAGGCGGCACGGGTCAACCCTGATCAAGCGGACCGCCTCCTTGATGGCCTCGCCCAACGTCGTTTGCGTCACGACGAAGGGCGAGCGCGGCCGACGAGCGTGATCTCACAGCTTTCCGCGGTTCGAACCGGGCGACGCCGGAGCCGACCGCAGGAACCTGCGACGTCGTCTCGGGTTTTCCCCTCGGGGCTTGCAGCGAAAAGGCGCCGGCATGAGACAAAAGGCAAAGGTCGAAAAATATGATGCGCCCGCCGGCGGTTGGGGATCGCTCAATGCCGTCGTTCACATTCTGACGCAGGAAGAAGTCGCGATCCTGGGCAGCGGAATTCTGCTCAAGCAAAACAAGCCCGGTGGCTTTATGTGCGTGAGCTGTTCCTGGGCCAAGCCGGCGAAGCCCCACCCGTTCGAGTTCTGCGAAAATGGCGCCAAGGCGACGGCATGGGAAGTGACGAGCAAGACCGTCACGCCCGAGTTCTTCGCGCAGCACACGTTGACCGAGCTGCGAACCTGGTCCGATCATCAACTGGAGGAGCAGGGACGTCTGATCGCCCCGATGCGGTACGATCCCGCCACCGACAAGTATCTCCCGGTCGACTGGGACGAGGCTTTCCGGGAAATCGGAGCGGAGCTCAGTAAACTCGATCCCCGGTCGGTCGTGATGTACACCTCCGGCCGTGCGTCGCTCGAGGCCAGTTACATGTATCAGCTGTTTGGGCGCATGTACGGCACCAGCAACTTTCCCGACAGCTCGAACATGTGCCACGAGACCACTTCGGTCGCTCTGCCCGAGGTGATCGGATCCCCGGTCGGCACGGTGCTGTTGCAGGACTTCGATCACACCGACTGTATCTTCTTTTTCGGACATAACACGACGACCAATGCGCCGCGGATGTTGCATCCGTTGCAGGAGGCAGCCCAACGCGGGGTGCCGATCATTACATTCAACCCGCTACGTGAACGCGGGCTGGAGCGCTTCACCAACCCGCAAAATCCGGTTCAAATGATCGCGGGCGGCACTCGCATCAGTTCGCAATATCATCAGGTCCGCGTCGGTGGCGACGCCGCAGCGATCGTCGGGATCTGCAAATGTGTGATCGCGGCGGATGATCTCGCCAAGGAAAACGGAGGTCCGCGCATCCTCGATGTCGATTTCATCGAGCAACATACGTCAGGCTTCGAGGACTTCGCCGCATTCTGCCGCGAGCGGAACTGGAGCGAGATCGAGAAGGCGTCAGGTCTCGGCCGTGACGCCATGCTTGATGCCGCCAAGCTCTACATGTCGGCGAAGGCCGTGATCGCCAACTACGGCATGGGCGTCACTCAGCACAAGCACGGGGTCGAAACGGCGAAGATGATCGTCAACCTGTTGCTCCTGCGCGGCAATATCGGCAAGCCAGGCGCCGGGATTTCGCCGATCCGCGGCCATTCCAACGTGCAGGGCCAGCGAACGGTCGGCATCTCGGAAAAGACCAAGCTCGTACCCCTGGACAAGCTTGCCGAACTCTACGGGTTCGAGCCGCCGCGATGGGATGGTCTGACGACCGTGGACGCCTGCAAGGCAATTCTGAGCGGCGATGTGATGGGTTTCGTCAGCCTGGGTGGAAACTTCTTGCGCGCGATACCCGAACGGTCGTTGATGGAGCCGGGGTGGTCGGGCTTGCGGCTGTCGGTTCAGATCGCGACCAAGCTCAATCGCAGCCATATCGTGCCGGGCGAAGTCACTTACCTCCTGCCGTGCCTCGGCCGGATCGAAATCGATCAGCAGGCGACCGGCGCGCAAGCGGTATCGATGGAAGATTCGACGGCCTGCATCCACGGCTCGCGTGGCCAGCGCAAGCCGACAAGCGAAGATACACGGTCCGAACCGGCCATCATCGCCGGCCTTGCGAAGGCGACACTGAAGTCCAATCCGAACATCGATTGGGATGCCTGGGTTGCCGATTATTCGCAGGTCCGGGACGCGATCGAACGCACCTATCCCGATCAGTTCAAGGATTTTAATCGGCGGATGTTCGAGCCCGGGGGATTTCCCCGGCCGTTGGCGGCGCGCGAACGAAAATGGAAGACGCCAAACGGCAAGGCCAACTTCACCGTTCCAAAGTCCACATTCGCTCCCCTATGCGAAGGCAATGGCGTCTATGAACTGATGACGATGCGTGCCGACGGACAGTTCAACACCACGATCTATAATGAGGACGACCGTTTCCGCGGCATCAAGGGCGGCCGCTATGTCGTTTTCATGAACCCGGCCGATATGGAACTGGAAGGGCTCAAGCCGGGTGACACCGTGACGCTGTCGACGGCAGCGGAGGACGGGGTCGAGCGCACGTTGAGCGAGCTTCAGGTCGTAGCCTACGACATCCCTCGCAAGAGCATTGCGAGCTACTATCCGGAGTGCAACGGCCTCATTCCGTTATGGCACTATGCCGAGGGCAGCAAGGTTCCGGCGGCGAAATCCGTTCCGGTTCGCCTCTCCAAGGACGTGGTCCCCGAGATCATCGAAGGCGGAGAGGTTCCGATCTCCCTCGAGTGAAGCCGAGGAACCAGGCCGGCGGAAGAAAGTCCGCGTTCTCGAGGACCGGCTGGAAACATCCGCGATCCGCCTCGTTGGTTTCCGTACCCATCGGAGGCCCACATGACGCGATTGCAGGAGAAGGCCCGAGGTCGTACCAAGCAGGCCGTCGGTCAGATCATCGGCGACGATAGGCTGGTGCTGGAGGGCAAGGCGGAAGAGCGCAACGCGGAAGAAAAAGATACTGCCGATGCGCAAGACGTCCGCAAAGAGAACAAGAAACAATAGCTTCCCGGCCTCTTGTTCTTAACGACACGGCGCCCTGGCCGCCGTGAGCCGGGAGTGCGCAGGGAATTGTGATGAAGTCGAAATCCATGAACGACGGCGCGGAGCGAACCTTTGTCTTGATCCTTGATCAAGGTGAGGAAGCATTCAAGACCATCACCGACTTTGCAGACCGTGAGGAAATCACGGGAGCATCGGTGTCGGCCATTGGGGCTTTCTCGGAGGCGAAGGTGGGCTGGTTCGATCTCGCGACGAAAAACTACAAGCCTATCGATGTCAAAGAGCAATCCGAGGTGCTCAGCCTGATCGGCGACGTCGCCCAAGGCGACGACGGAAGGGCCAGCCTTCATCTGCACGCGGTGCTCGGTCTGCACGATGGCACGCTCCGCGGCGGCCACTTTCTGTCGGGCATGGTCCAGCCCACGCTGGAGGTCACGATCACGGAGAGCGTGGAGCACCTTCGCCGGAAGAAGCGGCCCGATCTGGGCATCGCGATCATCAACGTTTAGCAGCAACTTTCGGCAGTACCTGTTGGCTGTGGTGTACTGCCGCGGTTCACGTTCGCGTCAGGAAGTCCATCAGCCCGAGCCAGAGCAGAATGCCGAGCCAGAACAGGCCCGCGCCGGCGAAGATGAAGGTTCGCCGGCCACGATGCCGTAACTCCATGAATACGGCCGCAACGATTGCAGCCTTGAGGCAGCCGATCGCGAGGGCAACGACGGCGTTGAACATGTGAAGCGGCACGTAGGCCAGCATCACGGTGAGCCCCAGCAGAGCGATCAGGGCAAGCCAGGCCGCAACGAGCGGAAGGGGCGGACGCCATGCGGTCATGAAGATCTTCCCGGCAGGTAAATGAGTGCAAACAGGAATATCCAGACCACGTCGACGAAATGCCAATAAAGGGCGCCGCTGTGCAGCGCGGCGCGATGACGGCTGCTTGGCAATCGGTAGGTAAGCGTGGCGAGCACCGCCAGCAAAGCGACACCGACCAGCATGTGCAGTGCGTGGAGGGCGGTCGCGACAAAATAGAACACGAAGAAGAGTTGGGCGCCGTTGGTGAGAGCCGCGTCGAAATTGAAATCGATGCCGGGTATGAGGTGTTCACGATATTCATCCGAATACTCGATCGACTTGAGCACGACGAAGGTCAATCCCAGCACGATGGCGCCCGACAACAGCGCGACGCAGATTTTCCGTGTCTCCGCCGAAAAGGCATCCACGGCGCAGGCGACGAGGAAGCTCGAGGTGAGCAGGATGGCGGTATTTGCCGCGCCGATGACGATGTCGGTATGCCGGCTGGCGGCCGCAAAGGCAGCGGGGTAGGCGTGCCGGTAGACGAAATAGCCGAGGATCAGGCCGCCGAACAACAGGACTTCCGTGGCGATGAAGACCCACATGCCGAGCTCGGCGGTCTCATCGCGATGCTGGCTGGACACGAATTGTGAAGCAAAGGCTTTGGCTTCAGGCATTCTGCGGCTCCGCTTCGAAATCGGGCGAATATTGGTAAGGAGGCCGCGTCACGACGGGCTGCGTGTCGAAATTGTATTCGGGCGGGGGAGATGGCGTCTGCCATTCAAGCCCCGGTGCGTTCCAGGGGTTGGCCGGAGCGCGCCGGCCGAAGAAAAGGGAGTAGCCGAGATAGAACATCGGCATCAGATAGGCGACGGCGAGGATCACGGCGCCGCCGGACGAGAGCACGTTCCAGACCTGAAACTCGGGCGGATAGACGTGGTAGCGGCGGGGCATGCCTTCGGCGCCGAGGACAAACTGCGGGAAGAAGGTCAGGTTGAAGCCGAAGAAGATCAGCACGGCCGCGGTTCGCGCCCAGTATTCCGAATAGAGCCGGCCGGTAATCTTCGGCCACCAATAGTGCAAGCCGCCGAAATAGGCAGTCACCATGCCGCCGACCATGATGTAGTGGAAATGCGCGACCACGAAATAGGTGTCGGTCGCATGGACGTCGAAAGCGAGGCAGGCCAGGAACAGTCCGGTCAAGCCACCGATCGTGAAAAGGCCGATGAAGGCCAGTGCGTACAGCATCGGCGCATCGAAATGGATTGACCCCTTGTGCAGCGTTGCCGTCCAGTTGAAGACCTTGATCGCGGAAGGTACCGCGACGATGAAGCTCATGAAGGAAAAGACGAGGCTGGCGAGCAGCGACTGGCCGGCGACGAACATGTGGTGGCCCCAGACCAGAAAGCCGATCGCCGCGATCGCAAGGCTCGCCCAGGCGACGAACTTGTAGCCGAACACCGCCTTGCGCGAGAAGCAGGAAACGAGCTCGTTGATCACGCCCATCCCCGGAAGGATCATGATGTAGACGGCTGGATGGGAATAGAACCAGAATAGATGCTGGAAGAGCAGCGGATCGCCGCCGATCCTGGGGTCAAAAATTCCGACGCCAAGCAGCCGCTCGACGGCGATCAGCACCAGCGTCATCGCAAGCACGGGCGTGGCCAGCACCAGAATGACGGATGTCGCATAGAGCGACCAGATGAATAGCGGCAGCCGGTACCAGGTCAATCCGGGCGCCCGCAGCCGGTGGATCGTGACGATGAAGTTGAGCCCGGTGAGGATCGAGGAAAAGCCGGAGACGAATACGCCCGTCACGGCCACGGTGACGTAGCTGTTCGAGTACAGGGTCGAGAAGGGAGTGTAGAAGGTCCAACCGGTATCGACGCCGCCGGCCAGAATCGCGAACAGCGTCACGCCGCCGCCCAGCATGAAGAGATACCAGCTGAGGAGGTTGAGCCGCGGAAACGCGAGGTCGCGGGCGCCAATCATCAACGGCACCATGAAATTGCCCAGCGTATTGGGAATGGAGGGAATGAGGAAGAACCACACCATGATGATGCCATGCATCGTGAACAGGCGGTTGTACATATCGGAGCTGACGAGATCGGCCTGCGGAGTGGCGAGCTCGATCCGTATCGCGGTCGCCGCCGCGCCGCCGACGAAGAAGAAGAAAATGAGGCTCGCGAAATACAGGATGGCGATACGTTTGTGATCCGTCGTGAAGAACCAGGATCGCAGGCTGAAGCCGGCGTTGAGATAGTTGTCTTCATTCATGACGAATGTCCGCCGAGCGATTTGATGTAGACGACAAGCCGCAGCAATTGATCCTCGCTCACCTTGCCTTCGAAGGATGGCATGACGGGTTCGTAGCTCGCCACGATTTGGCTGCGCGGCAGCAAGATCGAGTCGCGGATGTATTTTTCGTCGGCGGTGACGAAGCTTCCGTCCGCCAGAGGTACCGGCCGGCCATAGAGCCCTTCCAGTGGTGGAGCGCGTACCTTGCTGCCATGGCCGTGACAGCCGCTGCAGCCGAGTTCGCGAAACAGCGCGCCGCCTTCCTGTGCGAGTGGACTGGACGGCATCTGCTGCGCAAGCCACGCTGCATAATCCGCAGCCTCCATGACGACGATCTCGCCGGTCATGCCGGAATGCTCGGTGCCGCAATATTCCGCGCAGAACAGATGATAGTGTCCCGGCACATGCGCCGTGATCTCGATATCCTGGTAGCGTCCCGGAACGACGTCGTGCTTCAGCCGCAGCGCCGGAATGAAGAAGCTGTGAATGACGTCCTGCGAAGCCATTACAACGCGGATGGGGCGATCAACGGGGATGTGCAGCGCGTTGATTTCGGACTGACCGCCGTTGTGCTGGACCTTCCACATCCACTGCCTGGCAACCACGAACACCGACAATTCGTCGGAAGGCGTTTGATAGATCTGGAAGTAGATGCCGGCGCCCCACACGAACAAGCCAAGGAAGCCGACGAACGACGCCGCCGTCCAGCCGACTTCCCAATGCCAGCTCTTGCGGACCCGATGTCCGCGGTCAATCGTATTGGAGGCGCGGTACCGGACGCAAAACAGCGCCAGCAGGAAGAATAGCAGCCCCAGCACGAGCGCGCTGGCGAGCAGCAGACCCGCAAACAGCAGATCGACCTCCTCGCCGTGAGGCGAGACGCCGGGGTGCCAGAAGGGAACCCAGTCGCGCCACATCTGATGATCCGGCTAACGCCTGATGACCGTCATGGCGACGGCCATCCCGGCACTCCTCGTTGAGCGAGCAGCTCCATCGCCCGCCGGACCGGGATGCGGACGATGCCGTGGCTATGGTCGGTCCAACCATAGCCGTTCACCAATTGGGCCTCGCTGCGGGTGAAGCGCTGCAGATCCTCTTTCGGTGTGATTTCAAGACGAGGCGCCTCCGCCGCAAGTGCCGGCGGAGCGGGCGGCGTCTGGTGCCGCATTGACTGGGGGAAGATGAGCGGCATCAGCAACGGCGTTGCGATTACGAACAGCGCGAGACCGGCCGCGAGCCATCCGATGGCGACACTTTTGATATCGCTCCGCTCATAGTCGAAGCCTGCTTCGTCACTCATGATCGGGCCCTCGAGCGCGTCTCGACAATTCCCGTTGCGCACGAGAGTTCCAAGTTAGGAACGAAAGCGCGGTGCGGGGATTGTTCGTTCCGAAGCGCTCGCGGGGTCGGCCGGGATGGCACAGATATTCTCTCCTGCTGCCGACACCTGGCTGCGATTGTTTCTGCTCGGAAGCCTTGCCATCACGGCGGGCGGCACTGTCGGGATCGTCGGCTTTGCGCGATCGAGCTACGTCACCTCGACGGACTTTCGGCCATCGCAGCCGGTTCCGTTCAGCCATCGGCACCACGCGGGCGAGCTCGGTATCGACTGCCGCTATTGCCACAGCGGGGTGGAAACGGCGCCGCAGGCCGGATTGCCGCCGACGGAGACCTGCATGACCTGCCATTCCCAGATCTGGTTGAACGCCTCGATGCTCGAGCCGGTCCGGCAAAGTCTGGCCGAGAACCAGCCGATCCAATGGACGCGCGTGGCAAGGCTGCCGGATTACGTGTTCTTTCGGCACGACGTTCACATCGCCATGGGTGTCGGTTGCGCGAGCTGTCACGGTCGCATCGACCAGATGGCGCTGACCTATCGGGCGAAGCCCTTCACCATGGATTTCTGTCTCGATTGCCATCGCGATCCCGCGCCGAATTTGCGGCCCAGGGATCACATTACGGACATGGGCTGGAAGCCGCCTGCCAATGCACGGGCCGAGGGTGAGGCGATTGCGGCGCATGAAAACATTCGCTTCGGCGAACTCACCCATTGCTATGTGTGCCATCGATGAAGCGCGTTGAATCGCAGCGAGCTCCAATCGAAGAGAACAGCGGCGGCTCCCGACTTTGGTCGGGGATCGACGAGCTCTCCGGCGATCCTGCCTTCCATGCCTGGGTCGCCGCCGAATATCCAGCAGCGGCCGAGCTTGCTCCGACCGCTCGCCGGCAATTCCTCAAGCTGATGGGAGCCTCCTTTGCTCTCGCCGGTCTTGCCGGTTGCGAGAAGAGCCCCTTCGTCGCAGCGCTTCCTTATGTGAATCAGCCCGAGAATGAAGCGGTCGGCGTGCCGCGCTACTACGCAACAGCCGTGACCTTCGAGGGATACGCCCAGCCGGTCATCGCCACCACCTATTCCGGACGACCGATCAAACTTGATGGAAATCCCGATCACCCGGTCACGAAGGGCCGGAGCGACGCCTTCATGCAGGCCGCTATCCTCGGGCTCTACGATCCTGATCGGGCGCAAGGCCCGAGCCGGCATGGTGAGCCTGTTACTTGGAACGATGTGGTGGCCTCCATCAACACCCTTCGAACCGGTTGGACCGCGAATGAAGGGGAGGGACTGAGGGTCCTCATGAGCCCAACGAGCTCACCGACATTGCTGCGTCAGCTTGATGCGCTCCGCAAGCAGTTCCCGAAGATGCGAATACATCTCCACGATGTCGCCGGCGAAACGGCACGGCGGAAGTTGACATCGGCAGCCTACGGCCAGCCGCTCGATCTCCACTATGTGCTGGACGAATGCGACGTTGTCGTCAGCTTCGACGACGACTTCCTGGGACCCGGCCCGAACCAGATTCGCAACGCGCGCGGCTGGGCCGCGTCGAGGCGCCGCTCCTCGGGTCGACCGAGCATTTCTCTCCGCGCAGCCGAGAGCGTACCATCGGCGACGGGTGCGGTTGCGAGTGCCAGTGCCAGATTGATTGCGAACGCTTCCCGCATGGCGGCGCTCGCCGCGGCCTTGGCGAACCGGCTCGGCATCGATGGCGCCGCGGCAGGTGAGCTGACGCCGACTGAGCTGAGCTGGGTTGAAAAAGCCGCCAAGACATGCAGCGCGGCCCAGGGCAGGGCGCTTGTCGCCTCTGGCCCGTTCGGCGATGCCGGCACGGCGATCTGGGTCGCTCGCATCAACGATGCGCTCAAGAGTCTCGGCCGCGCTCTGAGGCTCTCTCAGCCGATCACCGGCCCAGCGGAGGCCGGATCGCTTCGGGATCTGATCGGTGACATGCGGGCCGGTAAGGTGAAGACACTGCTGATTCTGGATTGCAACCCGGCTTACACGGCACCGGGCGGTCTTGGCTTCCGGGACGCCCTCAAGCAGGTGCAATCAACGCTGCATCTCGGCTTGCAGCGTGACGAGACCGGGGAACTCTGCGAGTGGCAGCTTGCGCTGGCCCATATGCTGGAAAGCTGGAGCGATGCGCGTGCCGTCGATGGTACCGCGTCGATCATACAGCCGACCATCACGCCGTTCTACGACGTCCGCGGTGTTCACCAAATCATGGCCATGCTGCTCGGCGAGATCGATCCGGCCGCTGACGCAGCCGTGCGAGAAACGTGGACAATGTCGTTCGGCGCGGACTTCGACGCGCGTTGGCGGCAGGCACTCCATGATGGCTTCGTCGAGGGCGTGGCGGCAGGCGCGGACGTCACGACCCCGAGCACGGTCGAGCCATCTGCGGAAACTCCCGGCGAGGGTCTCGACATCGTCTTCCGCCCAGATCCGACGATATGGGACGGCACGTTCTCCAATATCGGGTGGCTCCAGGAATTGCCGAAA
>NZ_JAFAVV010000371.1 GCF_019242285.1 Bradyrhizobium sp. | reverse complement strand
GGGCGCGCCGTCGTCGCTCGGATGCGCGGGCCAGAATGCTTTCGCGTCGAACCGCGCGACGGCATCGGCGACGATCGCCTCGATCTCGGTACGAGCGGCAGCCTCGTCCCACGGCTCCGGCGTCAAGGCGATGTGGCGCTTGGGATCGAACATGATTGACACATTGTAGGGCCGAGTAGGTGAGGATGTTTCCACCCTCACCCCTCACGGTCCCGGACGTGCAGATTTCCCGCATCCGGTTCTTCGCGGGAGAGCTTCGTTTTCAGGTGGCATAGCGGTGGACGATCCTGGCTGGAGGCAGCGGGTGGCGGGCGAGTAACGCGTTGAGGCGATCCCACGGGAGTCGCTTCGAGCGCGTGCGTCGCGCGAGCCACTTACGCCACGTCTTCATGACCTCGTGGTGATACTGCTGCAGTCTGCGCGAGTTCCCCGTGATGCCGTAGTAGGCAAAGTGACCAACGAGCTTAGCATACAGCCGGGCGAGCTGCTCGAGGATCGGCCGATGCCGATTGGCTCGGCACCAATCCTTGACCGCGAGCAGCGCGCGGGCAAGGCGGCTTTTTGCCGTTATTTGCCGCACCACGTTCTTGCCCTTCCGCGATTTCACCCAGGTGTGGGTGAAGCCGAGGAAGTCGAACGGAGGGTCCTTGCAGTCCACCTGCGTGCCGCCGCGGCGCTGCGGGCGGAAGTCGATGAAGCGCGTCTTGTCGGGATGCAGCGTGAGCCCATACCGTCCAAGTCGTTTCCCCAACACTTCCATGACCCGTTTGGCGTCGTGGTGGGTCTCGAAGGTCATCACGAAGTCGTCGGCGAACCGCACCAGCGTCGCCTCCCCCACTAGGCGCGGTCTCGCCTCGTCCTCGAACCACACGTCCAGCACGTGGTGCAGGAAGATGTTCGAGAGCGTCGGTGAGATGACTCCGCCTTGCGGGGTCCCTTCGGTCGCGTAGCGCAGGAGCCCGTCTTCCAGAACTCCCGCCTTCAGCCATTTGTCGATCATCCGCCGAATGACGCCATCCGTCACTCGCTGGTCAAGGATAGTCCGCAGTTCTTGGTGCGGGATCGAGTCGAAATACTTGCGTATGTCGACATCCAGCACCCAGTGCTGCCGTCGCACCGTGATGACGCCTGACAGTTGTTGCAGCGCCTGGTGCGCCGAGCACCCCGGCCGGAAGCCATAGGAGCACGACCGAAAGTCCTGCTCATAGACGGCCTCCAGAACCATGGTGATCGCCCGCTGCGCCACCTTGTCTTCGAAGGTCGGGATGCCGAGCGGTCGTTGCGAGCCGTCCGCCTTGGGGATGTAGGTTCTGCGCACCGGCGGAGCTTTGTAGCGTCCGGATATGATGCGTTCCCGGAGGTCCTTCAGGTTGGCTTCCAGGTTCGCCTCGTATTCTTTCGCTGTCACTCCGTCGATACCAGTTGCTCCATCCTTGCGCGTCAGCCAATAGGCCTCTCGCATCCATTCGAAGTCGATGACGTGATGCAGCGAGAACAGCACCGTTCCCGGTTTCCTCCTCGCCAGCTCGACTATCCAGTGCCGTTTCGTTAACAGGTTTGCAGGGTCCATCGTCCCTTCCCGTGTGTCCCGCCACTGGTTCTCTCCACGCGGCGCCTCCCTTTCCTCCTTCGGGGTCCCGGTGAGCCCAGTTCCCCCGCTCTCAGCGGTACTACGAAGGCGCTACGACTTCCCATCGCGTATCCATGGTCGCTTATTGGTTCGCTTCCACTGCCCACGGGTTACCTCCGCGTTCGTGCTCGCCGCAGCGCTCCCGCAAGATCGGAGGGTATCTTCCGGGCCAGGGCGCTTGCTTGTCCGGCCGCCCCAACTGCCGGCTTCAAGTTACGTGGACGCGAATGGGATCTCTCAGGTCTCCAGGCGATCCGTCCCGTGCCTCTGCTCCGTTCCTCGACCCCGGTCGAACCAATGTACCCTCGCCATCTCGGTTACATCGATGCTGCCCCCGCTACCCATACAGCGAAGGCTTCGGCAACTGGCTATTTCGGGGCTCACTCCCGCAGCTTCGGCACCCGCTGACCTACGCTTCGCGTTTCGTGTTGCCACTCACGCGCAAGGCTCGCTTCCGGCTGGCTGGCTAGCCTTTGCCGGGAGGGCGTCGAACCCTCTGGACCGCTATGAGAGGTTTCAGCTCGTGTTGACGATCATCCCCCTCTCCTGTTCTCCTGACGCAAATGGGTTGAGCCTTCGCGAAACCCATCACTTCACGACGGGCGATTGATGGGTTTCGCAAGAGCTCAACCCATCCTACAGACCGAGGCGGCGGTCGAACTCCGCCGCAAGCTTGATCACGCGTTCTCCGACCCGCACCGGATAGGACGCGCCGGGTTCAAGCCGGCGTAGCGGCTCCGGCAATCGTTCGAGCTCGTTCGCAGAGCGCGCCCGAATATCGGCAAGCGTCGGGGGCGCGGCGAGACGGCGGCCATCGCGCATCACCGGAACGATCAGCGGCTCGCCCGGCTCGCGGTCATCGTCCTCGAGCGACAGCAGGTCGCCGGCGAAGCGCCCGTCGGCTCCGCTCACGCGCCAAACCTGCTTGCGGCCAGGCCATGTCACCTTGCCGGCCGATCGCTTGCGCCGCGCGAGGCCGCCGTATTCCTCGAGCTTGTAGGCGCAATCGAGCGACGGCGCGTCAAACGACGTGGTGAGGCTCGTGCCGACGCCGAAGCCGTCGATCGGAGCGCCGGCCCGCATCATCGCCGCGATCGTATCCTCGTCCATACCGCCGCTTGCAAAGATGGCGATCCCGCTCAAGCCGCCGTCGTTGAGGATGCGCCGCACCCGCCGCGAGAGCTCAATCAGATCCCCGCTGTCGATCCGCACCGCGCGGATGGTGATCCCGTCGGCCTTGACGCGCGGTGCCAGAGCAACGACCTTGCGGGCCGCAGCCTCGGTGTCATAGGTGTCGATCAGGAGCGTCAGGTTGTCCGGCCGCGACAGCGCGAAATGCTCGAACGCTGCCGCCTCATCATCGTGCGCCTGAATGAAGGAATGCGCCATGGTGCCGAAGATCGGGATTCCGAACCGCTGCTCCGCGAGCACCGTCGCCGTTCCGGCAAAGCCCGCCACGTAGCTCGCGCGCGCCGCCATCAGACCCGCCTCCGCGCCGTGCGCGCGACGGAAGCCGAAGTCGACCATCATCTTTCCCGGCGCCGCGAGCATGATGCGCGCGGCCTTTGAGGCGATCATCGACTGATAATGCACGATGTTGATCAGGCGTGACTCGACGAGCTGCGCCTGCGGCAGCGGCGCGGTCACGCGCAGGATCGGCTCGTCCGGGAAGAACACCGTTCCCTCCGGTATCGCGTGCACGTCGCCGGTGAAGCGAAACGAGGCCAAGTATTCGAGGAGCTTCGGGCGGAACCGCCGCGTGCTCGCGAGCCACGCCACGTCCTCCGGCGAGAAGCGCAAATTCTCCAGATACTCGAGCGCCTGCTCGAGCCCGGCGGCAAGCAGGAAGCCGCGCCGTTCCGGCAACCGGCGCATGAACAGCTCGAACACGGCGGTGCCGGTCTGGCCGCGGTCGAGGTACGCCTCCATCATCGCCAGCTGATAGAGGTCGGTCAGCAGCGGGCTCATCGCAACGCTCATCTCAGTGCCCCGCCATCACAAGTGATCACCGCAGCGTGTCTTTGTGAGACCGACGCTGGCGCTCTTTCACCTCTCCCCGCTGGCGGGGAGAGGTCGGAACAAGCGCGCTTTTGCGCTT
>NZ_JAFAVV010000314.1 GCF_019242285.1 Bradyrhizobium sp. | reverse complement strand
CGTGATGAACTCGCGCCGATTCATAGGTCCCGCCCACCGACCTGATGGGCACTGGTAGCGATCGTTGTGGGAAATGCTCGTCTCGTCCGTTCACGCGACGGAGCTTAAATGAGCGTTGCCGGTACTTCAGTCTGATGCAACTCAACTCGTTCAGTGCGGCCATCCGTGCTGCGAAAGGTCGATCGGGTTGCCGTCGGGATCCCAGACGCGGGATTCCGCCTCGCGGTTGGGCGGTCTTTTCTTGACGTCGGTCGCGGCGCCCCACTGCTTGCACACCGGAACCAGGGCCTCAACGCTCTCCACCTCGAAACCGAAATGGTTGATCCCCTCCTTGAGCTGATTGCCTTCGATCTCGCGTTCGGGGCCGATCGGGATAATCGCCAGGTTGACGTGACCGTCCGTCAGATAGGTAGCGGTCCCCACGCCTTGGACGATCTTGAGGCCGAACGAATTGGTGTAGAATTTCACCAATCGATCCACGTCTTCCGTGAGAATGGCGAGATGGCGGATGCGGGCCATTGAGCACCTCCGGCGTTGACATCGTCCTGCCGCGCGCAGCTTACAGCGGATCTCGCTACTTTGGCAGCTAAGGCTGTGGCCAAAGTCCATGTCCGCCGTGCGCGACCGTGCTCGCCCGGCAGACAAATCATCGAATGAGCGAGGCCAAGTCGGGCACGACAGCGGCCAAGCAGGGCGATGGCGTTCGTTGCGAGACCAACGCAATCTCAATTCGGCTTGATGCCCGCCGCGCGGATGACGCCAGCCCATTTCGGAAGCTCGCGTTTGATCAGCGCCGCAACCTCCTCCGAGGTCGCCGTGAATGGTTCAAAGCCGAGCCCAACCAGCCGCGCCTCCACGTCCGGCAATTCGGCGGCGTGGGCGATCTCGTCGTGAAGCAGCGCAATGATATCCCTTGGGACCCCGGCCGGCACCAGAGCCAGGATCGAGGTATCACATTCCACGTCTGCAAAACCCACCTCGCTCATGGTCGGGATGTCTGGCAGCTCGCGCACGCGCTTCTTGCCGCCGACAGCGAGAGCGCGGAGCTTGCCATCGTTCACTTGCGGAATGGTCGCGGCCGGCGATCCGAAAGAAATGGGCGTATGACCTCCGACGGCGGCCGCGATTGCTTGTCCTCCGCTATTGTAAGGCACATGCACAAGATCGAGGCCGAGCGAGATGCGGAACAGCTCACCCGTCAGGTGCGCGCCCGTTCCGACGCCGGCCGAAGCGTAGCTATATTTGCCCGGGTTTGCTTTAATCAGCGCAACCAGCTCCTGAATGGAGCGCGCCGCAATCGAGGGGTTCACCGCGAGGACCTGCATCGTCGTCGCCGGGGCCGCCACCGGATCGAAATCGCGCGTGGCATCGTACGGTACCTTGCGGTAGAGGCTGGGGTTTGCTGTGAAAGCGATTCCATCCGTCACGAGGATTGTATACCCGTCGGGCGCTGCCTGAGTCGCCCGACCGGTCCCGATCGTACTACCCCCGCCGGAGGCATTCTCGACATAGAACTGTTGGCCAAGCTGCTCTGACAACCGCTGTGCGATCAGGCGCGCGACAACATCCACCTGCCCACCGGGCGCAAACGGAACGATCACCCGCACCGGCCGCGCCGGATAGGCTTCTGCCCATACCCTGGAAGAACTCACGCTCAGAGCCGCGGCGGCGACACTGAGCTGCAAAAATGTTCTGCGTGGTAGTTTCATCTCCCGCTCTCTATGGAATTATGGGCGAGCAGCGCGATGAACTCGCGACCGCTTCTCATTCGATCACCTCGTCGGCGCGGGCGAGCAGCGTTGGCGGCACTGTGAGCCCGATGGCCGTCGCGGTTTTCAGGTTGATGACAAGCTCGAACTTCGTTGGTTGCTCCATAGGTATGTCGGCGGGTCGCGCGCCTCGTAGAATCTTATCCACTTGGGACGCAGCACGGTGCATTATCTCGGGATAGTTCGGCCCATAGGACATCAGACCTCCTGCCTCGACGTGATGCTTTGCTGAAAATACGCTGGCTATGCGCTTCTCTATCGCGAAATTCGCGATTTCCTTCTGATATTGATTGGTCAAAGCATCGTCCAAAACGAGGAGCGCATCGGGGCGTTCTTCCGCCATTCTGGCAAAAGCGGTCTCGAAGTCCTTTGGACCCTGCACCTCGTGCGATTGCAGCGTCACTCCAAGCGCGCGGGCCGCCCGCTCTGTCTCTCTCCACGCGAGTGCGTTCGCAGGATTGGTACCATTCCACAGAACAGCCGCCCAAGAGAGCCGCAGGAGCATTTCCTTGAGCACCTCCAGACGTTTTGCCGTAAGCTCTCCGGTGAGAATGGCGCCACCGGTGACGTTGCCGCCCGGGTGTGCCAGGCCGTTGATGAGTCCGGTGCCTACCGGATCAATTGCGGTTGGAATGACAATTGGGATGGTCGTCGTTGCGTTCTTTGCTGCTAGAGCTGCCGGCGTGGTGTTCGTGATGATCACATCGGCCTTAAGTCGAATCATCTCCGCTGCAAATTCCCTGAATTTCTCTGCTTGTCCCTGCGCATACCGACGTTCAATGATGACGTTACGTCCCGCCACGTATCCGAGCTCTCGGAGGCGCTCAAACAAGGGATCATAGGCTGAACTGTGTACATGCGTGACGTAGCCGATCCGCCACGTCTTTCCCGCCTGCTGTGCACCCGCCCTAACGAGTGGCCACGCCGCCGCCGCGCCGCCGAGCAGCGTCAGGAACCGGCGCCGTCTGAGGTCAATCATGGGCTCCTCCCCGGAACCCGCTGTGCCAGCTTACCGCAGGCTCAGGATGCGCCGGAAGGGGTCGCAGGTCCTTGGGCTGGACCTGAATCGTTCTGAATGGAGGCGGGGCGCTGCAGCTTGCTTCCTTAATCAGTGCTGCGCGCCGCCCGGCAGCCGCACGGTGAACACCGACCCCTTCCCCGGTTCGCTCGTCACGGTCACATCGCCGCCCATCATGCGGGCGACTTTGCGAGTTATGGCAAGGCCGAGGCCTGTACCGCCGTAACGTCGCGCGGTGAGCGAATCGGCCTGGGTGAAGTCCTGAAACAGTTTGGCCTGCTGTTCGGCGGTCAGGCCGATGCCGGTATCCGCGACGGCAAGCTCCACCCATCGGGTCCGTCGGCTACCTTGCTCACTCGAAGGGCGACCTCGCCTTCTTTCGTGAACTTACAGGCATTGCTCAAGAGATTGAGCAAAATCTGCTTGAGCCGCATGGGATCGGCTTTGAGTGTGCCGACGTTCTTTTGGGCTTCCACGATGAGCCGGTTCTTGTTCTTCTCTGCAAGCTG
>NZ_JAFAVV010000289.1 GCF_019242285.1 Bradyrhizobium sp. | reverse complement strand
ACGATGAAGGGCGACTTGCCGCCGAGCTCCAGCGTCAGCGACTTGGCCGTGCCGGCGGTCCTCTCGCGGATCAGCCGGCCGACCTCGGTCGAGCCGGTGAAGGCGATCTTGTCGACATCGCGATGCTCGACCAGCGCGACGCCGGTGGCGCCGTCACCGGTGACGACGTTGAGCACGCCCGGCGGCAGGCCCGCGCGCGCCGCAAGCTCGGCGAACAACAGCGCCGTCAGCGAGGTGAATTCGGCGGGCTTCAGCACGACCGTGTTGCCGACCGCGAGCGCCGGCGCGATCTTCCAGGCCAGCATCAGCAGCGGAAAATTCCAGGGAATGATCTGGCCGACGACGCCGAGCGGCACGTAGTCGACCAGCTCGCGCGCCTGCAACTGCGCCCAGCCGGCGTGATGCAGGAAGTGGCGCGCCGCCAAGGGCACGTCGAGGTCGCGGGTCTCGCGAATCGGCTTGCCGTTGTCGATCGCCTCCAGTACGGCGAACAGCCGCGCATGACGCTGCAGCATCCGCGCCAGCGCATAGAGATGCCGCGCGCGGCCGTGGCCGCCGAGCCCGTACCACAAGGGCTGCGCTTTTCGCGCAGCCGCGACCGCCGCATCGACATCAGCAGCGGAGCCCTGCGCCAGCTCGGCCAGCGCCTTGCCGGTCGCGGGCTCGATGGTCGTGAAGCGACCGCCGTCGGGCGGTGCAACGAAGGCGCCGTCGATGAAATGCCCGAACGCGGCGTCGTGGCGCTTCAGCCAGGCGCGCGCCTCGCCGTCGGCTTCGGGTGCCGGGCCGTAGTCCATGGTGTCGAAATAATGCGCGACGCTCATGACCGCCTTCTCATCCGATCGCGTGGCGGTTGAAGGCCGAATAGCGGCCGGTGACATGATGTTCGAGCTGGCGCTCGATGTCGGCGAGCAGGCTGGAGGCGCCGATCCGGAACAGTTCTGGCTCCAGCCATTCGCGTCCCAGCTCCTCCTTCATCAGGAACTGGTAGTTCAGCACGTCCTTCGCGCTCGAGATGCCGCCCGCGGGCTTGAAGCCGATCTTGAAGCCGGTCAGCTCCTGATAGGCGCGGATCATCCGCAGCATGGTCAGCGCCACCGGCAGCGTGGCGTTGACGCCTTCCTTGCCGGTCGAGGTCTTGATGAAATCGGCGCCCGCCATCATGCAGACCATCGAGGCCTTGGCGACGTTGCGCGGCGTCCTGAGGTCGCCGGTCGCGAGGATGGTCTTCAGATGCGCATTGCCGCAGGCGGCGCGAAACTCCTTCACCTCCTGATACAGCGCGCGCCAGTCGCCGGTCAGCACATGCTCACGCGTGATGACGATGTCGATCTCGGCGGCGCCGTCACGCACGGAGGCTTCGATCTCCCGGAGCTTGACGTCGTGCGGCACGAGGGCCGCCGGAAAGCCCGTCGAAACCGCCGCAACCGGGATGCTCGAACCTTCGAGGGCTTCGACCGCCGTGGCGACAAAGCGGTGGTAGATGCAGACCGCGCCGGTGTGCAGCGCGCGATCGGCAAAGCCGAGCGCGTCGAGAATATCCGTCCGCACCGGCGCCTTGGCCTTGGCGCAGAGCCGCCGCACCCGTCCCGCGGTGTCATCGCCATTGAGCGTGGTGAGGTCGATACAGGTGATGGCCTTCAACAGCCAGCCGGCCTGGGCGTCGTTCTTCACGGTGCGGCGGCCGGGCAGGCTCGCGACCCGGCGCTCGACGGCGGAAAGATTGACGCGGATGTCGTCGAGGAAATCCGCCTCGAAGGCATGGCCCTCGTTGCGCGGCAGGACTTGCTGCGCCACCGCGCGCAGATGCTCGCGGCTGCGCAGCGGCGCGGCGGAAACACTCGGAGTGGGTACCCGGTCCGGCATCGCGCGACGCAAGCGAGCTCAGGAAGCCAGCCTTGCGGCCATGCCAGCCGGATGTTCGGATCGCAACATCAACTTCCTCCCAGGATCGATCGACGAACCAGCAGTTCAGGATATTCTCGCTAAATTCCTTGAATCAGGCCAGTATCGCGTCGAGACCTTTATGTTATTATTCTAACATGGACACGTTCGGAACATCACACCATGGGCAGGCATTGTCAACGGGGTCGCGGGGTCATTGGACGGAATGGCTGAACTGGCAAATGGCGCCCCCGCGCCGGGCGATGCGCGGGCACAGCGGCTGCAGCGGCTACAGCGCGCGATCACCGAGAATGGTGCGCTGCACCTGAGGGACGCGGCCGAGCTCTTGAATGTCTCGGAGATGACGGTGCGGCGCGACCTCGCCGGCGCCGACGCCGCGCTTGCCTGTCTCGGCGGCTATGTCGTCAATGCCGCCGCGCCGACGGCCGCGAAATACACCTTCGAGCAGGAGATCGACCAGCACACCCAGGACAAGCGGCTGGCCTGCCGTGCCGCGGTGGCGTCGCTCCAGGCCGGCGACACCGTCTTCATCGATTGCGGCACCACCATGCAGTCGCTCGCCGACTGCCTGCCCGAGGGCCTGCCGCTGTCGGTGATCTGCTACGCGATGAACGTGGCGGCGATCGTGACGCGGCGTCCGGCGACGCAGGTGATGCTGATGGGCGGGCTCTATCACACCTCATCGCAGTCCTTCTCGTCCGCGGAAGGACTGACTTATTTGCGCAAGCTCGGGATCAACAAGGCTTTCATCTCGGCGGGCGGCGTACACCCGGTTCGCGGCGCGAGCTGCTCCAACTTCCACGAGGTCGCGATCAAGCAGGCAGTGATCGAGACCGCGGTGGAGAACATCCTGGTGGTCGATGCCAGCAAGCTCGGCAGCCTCAAGCCGGCGTTCTTCGCCGGCCTCGATGCGTTCGCGAAAATCGTCGTCGGCGGCACGGCCGCCGCCGAGGCGCGCAAGCCGTTCCGCGGCCTGCCGGTCGAATATGCGACCAGGACGCGCTGAACCGGTCGTAGCCCGGGTGAGCATCGCGATACCCGGGAACGGGAGCCCCGCATATCGCTTCCGCCTTCGCTCTTCGAGCTTCGGCGGACAAGCCGCTCATGCGGGCTACGATGTTGCCTAGCGGATCAAAGCTTCGCCAGCGCGGCCTGCGCTTCGCTTTGGATCAGCTTCAGATGGGCGTCGTCGCGAAAACTTTCCGCATAGATCTTGCAGACGTCCTCGGTGCCGGACGGCCGTGCCGCGAACCAGCCCATGTCGGTCTCGACCTTGATGCCGCCGAAGGGCTGGCCATTGCCAGGCGCCGTGGTGCGCATGGCGCGCACGGGGTCGCCGGCCAATTCCTTCAAGCCGAGCTTCTCCGGCGTCACCGCCTTCAGCGCATTCTTCAACGGCGCGGTGGCGGGCATGTCGATCCGCTCATAGAAGGGCATGCCGAGCTCGGCGGCGAGATCGCCAAAGAGCTGGCTCGGATCGCGCCCGGTGCGGGCCAGCATCTCGGCCGCGATGAGCCCCAAGATGATTCCGTCCTTGTCGGTGGTCCACACCGTGCCGTCGCGCTTGACGAAGGAGGCGCCGGCGCTCTCCTCGCCGGCAAAGCCGAACGCGCCGGTGCCGAGCCCCTCGACGAACCATTTGAAGCCGACCGGCGTCTCCACCAGCGTGCGGCCGATCTTGTTCGCGACGCGATCGATGATCGAGCTCGAGACAACGGTCTTGCCGATCGCCGCCTCCTTGCGCCAGCCGGAGCGCTGGCCGAACAGGTACCAGATCGAGGTCGCGAGGAAATGGTTTGGATTCATCAGGCCGTTCGACCTGGTAACGATGCCATGGCGGTCGGCATCGGTGTCATTGGCAAAGGCGACGTCGAACCTGTCGCGCATCGCGATCAGGCTCGCCATCGCATAGGGCGAAGAACAGTCCATGCGGATCTTGCCATCCCAGTCGGCGGTCATGAAACGGAAGGTCGGATCGACGAGATCGTTGACCACGGTCGCCTTGATGCCGTAGCGCTCCACGATCGGCTGCCAGAAATGCACGGCGGCGCCGCCGAGCGGATCGATGCCGATATTGACGCCGGCGGACTTGATCACGTCCATGTCGACGACGTTGATGAGATCGGCGACGTAGGGTCCGATATAGTCGTGCAGATGCACGTGCGCCGATTTTCGTGCGCGTTCGTAGGTCATGCGCGCGACGCCCTCCAGGCCATCCGCCAGATAGCGGTTCGCCTGCTTCTCGATCTTGGCGGTGACATCGGTGTCCGCCGGGCCGCCGTGGGGCGGATTGTACTTGTAGCCGCCGTCCTCCGGCGGATTGTGCGAGGGCGTCACGACAACACCATCGGCGAGGCCGTCGGTCCGGCCCTTGTTGTAGCTCAGGATCGCGTGCGAGATCACCGGTGTCGGCGTGTAGCCGCCGTTCGCATCGACCATGATGTCGACGCCGTTGGCGGCGAACACCTCGATGGCGCTGACCAGCGCCGGCTCGGCGAGCGCATGGGTGTCGATGCTGATGAAGAGCGGCCCGGTGAGCCCGACCTCGCGGCGGTGATCGCAGATCGCCTGCGTCGTCGCCAGGATGTGATCCTCGTTGAAGGAAGCCTTCAGCGACGAGCCGCGATGGCCCGACGTGCCGAACGCGACGCGCTGCGCGGGATCGGCGGCATCCGGCTTCACGGCAAAATAGGCGGTCACCAGGCGCGGGATGTTCGCGAGCGCGTTTGCGGCAATCGGCTTGCCGGCAGCGGGATGGGGATTGGCCACGTGATATCCTCGGTTCCAATAAGCGCGACGACGGCCGCTTTCTTCAATCAGGTATATCGCATTCCCGCGAGCTCGCGATACAAGGCGGCATAGTGCGCGGCGGGACGGCGCCAGGAGACATCCGTCGCCATGCCGGCGAGCTGAATGCGCCGCCAGTCGAACTTGCTGCGAAAAGCGGCAGCGGCGCGCCGCAGCGCGCCGGCCAATGCCTCTGTCGTGACCGGTGCGAACTTGAACCCGGTGGCCGAGCCGCCGACGAGCGCGGCGTCATCGGCGTCAACGACGGTGTCCTCCAGCCCGCCGACGCGGGAGACGATCGGAACCGCGCCGTATCGGAGCGCACAGAGCTGCGTCAGGCCGCAGGGCTCGAACCGGGACGGCACGGCAAGCGCGTCCGCGCCGGCCTGGATCAGATGCGCCAGATCCTCGTCATAGCCGATCCAGCCGCCGACCAGGCCTGGATGGGCCTGCATGGCCGCGCGATAACCATCCTGGAGATCGCGGTCGCCGCTGCCGAGGACGGCCAATTGCATGCCTTGGCCCAGCACAGTCGGGATAGTCTCGAGCAGGAGGTCGAGCCCCTTTTGGGAGGACAAGCGGCTGATCACGCCGAGCAGCAGCGCGTCCGGCACGACCTCCAGCCCGAGCCGTCGCTGCAAGGCGGCCTTGTTGGCGGCCCTGCCCGCAAGATCACCTGCACTGAAATTGCCGGGAATCCGCGGGTCGGTCGCGGGATCCCACACCGCAACGTCGATGCCGTTGAGGATACCGCTCAGGCGGTCGGCGCGCTCGCGCAACAGGCCGCCGAATCCCATGCCGCCCTCGTCCGTCTGAATTTCCCTGGCGTAGGTCGGCGACACCGTGGTGAGGCGGTCGGCGAACTGCAGGCCGCCCTTCAGAAAACTGATCCGGCCGTAATATTCGACGCCCTGGATGACGAACGACTCCGGCGGCAGGTCGATGGCGCTCAGCAGGTCGTGCGGGAACAGGCCGGGAAAGGCGAGGTTGTGAACCGTCATCACCGTGCCGGGACGCGGCCTGCCGCGATAATGCAAATAGGCCGGCGCGAGGGCCGCCTGCCAGTCGTGGGCGTGCACGACATCGGGCGCGAAAGAAGCTATCGCACCGAGCGCGATCTCGGCGGCCATGTGCGACAGCGCCGCGAAACGCAAGCCGTTGTCCGGCCAGTCCACGCCGTCCGGCGTGAGATACGGATTGCCCGTGCGCGCGAACAGATGCGGCGCATCGAGCACGAACAGATCGAGGCCACTGCTGCGGCCCGCGAGCAGGCGGGCCGATCCACCGAAGAACAGCTCGGAGCGGACCACCTCCTCCGCCGCCTCCAGCGCGCGCAGGACATCGGGATATCCGGGCACCAGCGTACGGACCTCGATCCCTTCGGCCGCGAGCGCGCCCGGCAGTGCGCCGGCGACATCCGCGAGCCCGCCCGTCTTGATGGTGGGATAGATCTCCGAGGCGACCGACAGGACGCGGACGGAGGTCATGCATCGAGCCTGTCGATCATCGGCTGGGTGATCAGGCTGATGCCGTTCGGGCTGGTGCGGAACCGCTTGGCATCGAGTTCGCGATCCTCGCCGACCACGAGGCCCTCCGGGATGCGCACGCCGCGGTCGATCACGACATTGCACAGCCGCGCATGGCGCCCGACATCGACATAGGGCAGGATCACGGCGTTCTCGACCCGGGCGTGCGAATGCAGGTGCACGCCCGTGAACAAGAGCGAGCGCCGCAGCGCCGCGCCGGAGACGATGCAGCCGCCCGACACCAGCGAGGTGACGGCCTCGCCGCGGCGGCCGTCTTCGTCATGCACGAATTTGGCCGGCGGCGTGATCTCGGCATGGGTCCAGATCGGCCAGGACTGGTCGAACAGGTCGAGCTCGGGCACGACGTCGGTGAGATCGATGTTGGCCGACCAATAGGCGTCGACCGTTCCGACGTCCCGCCAGTAGCTGCGATGATCGTCACCGGAGCGCACACAGGAGCGGCTGAACTGGTGCGCCACCGCGCGGCCGTTCTTGACGATGTAGGGGATGATATCCTTGCCGAAATCGCGGGCCGAGTTCGGATCGCTGGCGTCGCGCTTCAACTGATCGAACAGGAACTGGGTGTCGAAGACGTAGATCCCCATGCTGGCCAGCGACTTGTCCGGCTTGCCGGGCATCGGCGGCGGATCGGCCGGCTTCTCCAGGAAGGACTGGATGACGTCGTTCTCGTCGACATGGATGATGCCGAACGCGCTCGATTCCGCCCGCGGCATCTCGAGACAGCCGACGGTGACGTCCGCCTTTTGCTCGACGTGCTGCTGCAGCATCACTTCATAGTCCATCTTGTAGACGTGATCGCCGGCGAGCAGCACGATGAACTTGGCGCCATGGCTCTCGATGATGTCGATGTTCTGGTAGACCGCATCCGCGGTCCCGAGATACCACATGGTCTCGGAAACGCGCTGGCTCGCCGGGAGGATGTCGAAGCTCTCGTTTCGCTCGGGACGGAAGAAATTCCAGCCCATTTGCAGATGGCGAATGAGGCTGTGCGCCTTGTACTGAGTGGCGACGGCGATGCGGCGGATGCCGGAGTTGACGGCGTTGGAAAGCGCAAAATCGATGATGCGCGACTTGCCACCGAAATAGACCGCCGGCTTGGCGCGGCGGTCGGTCAGTTCCAGAAGCCGGCTGCCGCGTCCCCCCGCGAGAACGAAGGCCAGGGCATGCCGCGACAACGGCTCGCTTGCGACAGGTCGCATCTCGTCCTCCCTATGGCCCACACCAACCCTTGGAACGGCTCAGTCGTTCCAGGCAGCTGCGGCCCGTTCTGGAACATTGTAGCGGTCCGGACAAGCGATCGGGAAGTGGCAACGTGCCGGTGCGGCAATCGCGGCGTTCGTTGTGGCCTACCAGTATCTCCTGACTTCGTCGAAGCGCGGCGGATCGGCACCGGCCCGGGTGCAGGTCACCGCCGCGCAGTGACAGGCGAATGACAGCACGCGGCGAAGCTCGTCGGCGGTGGCGGCTTGCAGCCTGCCGCGTTCGAGGCGGTCGAGCCGCTGCAGCGCATAGAGCAATGCGGCCTGAAAGCTGTCGCCGGCGCCGATCGTATCGACGATCTCGACCGCGGGGGCCCGGGCCTCGATCAATCCCGCAGTGGCATGCCAGGCCTGCGCGCCCTCGCCGCCGCGGGTGATCACGACCAGGCCGGCACCGCCCGCCAGCAGGCTCCTGGCGCGGGCGGCATGAGCTTCGTCGCCATGCAGATAATTGAAATCGACGTCCGACATCTTGATGAGGTCGGCGCCGGCGGAGAACATCGCCATGCGCCGGCGATAGTCGTCGAGATCTTTGACCAGGTTGGGCCGGCAGTTCGGGTCGAAGGAGATGGTCGCCGACGCCCGCGTATCCGCGATCAGCGCCGCCGTCTCATGCGCACCGTGCGCGTGGACCAGGGTGGTCGATCCGACATGGATGGCCTCGATCTGGTCGAGCGGGATCGCGCCGCGCCGATAGGTCCATTTGGCCGCGGCGGTCTCGGCGTCATAGAAGGCGTAGTGCGACTCGCCCGCGACGATGCGCACGAAGGCAAGCGTGGTCTGATCCTCGCTCCGCGTCGCATGGCTGAGATCGACGCCGGAGGCTGTGGCATGATCGGCGATCATGCGTCCGAACAGGTCGGTCGAGACGCCGCCGACGAAGCCGGTGGCGGCACCGAGCCGCGCCACCCCCACCGCAACATTGAGGCAGGAGCCGCCGACCGCCGGCATCAGCGCTTCGCGTCCGTCAGCGGACTTCACCGGCACGAAATCAATCAGCGCATCACCGCAGCTTATGATCATGGCGTTGCCTCAGGTGCCGTTCCGTCGCCAGCCCCGCATCGCCTCCCGGCTGTCGCGATCCAGCGCCCGCAGCATCCTGTGCACCTTGCGCTTGGCGCGATGCAATGCCGCCATCTCGGGCGCGGTCGGCTCGCTGAAGCGGCCGAGCGCGGACATCGAGGCCATGGTCTCGCCGATCGACCGATAGACGCCGCCGGCGACCGCGCCGAGCATCGCGGCGCCCAAAAGGACCGGCTCCTGGGTTCGTGGCAGCGCCACCGTCAGACCCGTCGTGTCCGCCATGATCTGCCGCACCAGCGGGCTGCGGCTGGCGCCACCCGCCATCACGATGACCCTGCTTGCAACATCGTGCCTGGCAAAGGCGTCGATGACATCGGCGAGGCCATAGGCGAGCCCGCACAGGCCGGCGACGAACAGTTTTTCCATCGCCCCGATGTCGGCATCGAGATCGAGGCCGGCGATCACCGCGCGTGAATCCGGATCGGCATAGGGCGAGCGGTTGCCGAGGAATTCCGGCAGCACATGTACGTCGCGCGCAAACAGCGCCGCGGCCCCCGGATCGCCGGCGCGGGCGATGATCCGCCTCTCCAGGAATTCGATCACGTCAACGCCGCGCTCCTGCGCGGCCGAGCTCACCTCGGCATAGGCCGGGTGCGAACGCAGCAAATGATCGATCGCGGCCCCCGCGGCCGACTGTCCGCCCTCGTTCAGCCAGAAGCCCGGCACCATGCCGGAATGATAGGGGCCCCACACGCCGGGCACGAAACGGGGCTCCCTGGTGGTGGCCATGATGCAGGCCGACGTTCCCATGATGTAGGCGAGGCGGTCGCAGACATCGACCGGCGCCTCCGGCGCCAGCCGGCCGCCGATCGCTCCGATGCCGCCGGCATGCGCGTCGATCAGGGCGGCGCCGACCGGCGTGCCCGGGCGCAGCCCGAGATCTTCAGCGGCCGATCGCGTCAGGCCGGAGCCGATCGCCGTGCCCGGCGCGACGATGTCGGTGCCGATCCGCACATAGTCCTCGGCGACGAACTCCGAGAGCCCGATGCGCTCGAAGAAGCGCGCGCTCCAGCGCCGCTCATGCGCGAGAAAATTCCACTTGCAGGTCACCGTGCACATCGAGCGCGACAGCGAGCCGGTGGCGCGATAGGTCAGATAGTCGGCGAGATCGAAGAAGTGCCCGGCCGCGTCGAAGCTCGCACGCAGATGCCGCTTCAGCCAGAGCAGTTTTGGCATCTCCATTTCAGGAGAAATGGAGCCGCCGACATGGCGCAGCACGTCGTCCTGGGTCTGGTTGATCTGCCGCGCTTCCGCGATCGCGCGGTGATCCATCCAGACGATGACGTTGCGCTGCGGATCCCCGGACGTGCTGACCGTGACCGGCGCGCCGTCACCGTCCAGTGCAACCAGCGAGCAGGTCGCATCGAAGCCGATGCCATCAACGGCATCGGGCAGGATTGCCGCTTCCGCCATCGCGCCACGCACCGCCGCCGCGCAGGCGTCCCAGATGTCGGAAGAGGACTGCTCGACGATGTCGCCGGCTTCGTGCCAGGTCACGATCGGATGCCTGTTCGTGCCGAGCAGCTTCCCGGTCTCGTCGAACACGCCGGCCCGCGTGCTCGATGTCCCGACATCGACGCCGATGTAAGCCTGCCGCATGGCGCTCCCCCGTCACTTTTGACGTGAGCTTACCAGCAAGTGTAGCCGCCATCGACAAGAACGATGCTGCCGGTCATCAGGCTCGCCGCCTCCGAGGCCAGGAACAGGACGACGGAGGCGATCTCCTCGACCTGCCCCAATCTCGCCATCGGGGTTCCCCCGATCCAGGCGTCCCACATTTTCGCATTGCTTTTCACGAAGGCGTTCAGCGGTGTGTCGATATAGGTCGGCGCCACGGCGTTGACCCGCACGCCGCGCCTTCCCCACTCGGCCGCCAACGACTTGGTCAGATGGTGCACTGCGGCCTTGGAGGCGTTGTAGTAGCACTGCTCCTGCGGCTTGTTGACGATGAAGCCCGACATCGAGCCGACATTGACGATGGCACCCGTCTTCGCCTGCAGCATGTGCTTGCCGAAGGCGCGGCAGCACCAGAACGTGCCGTTGAGATTGACGTCGAGCACGTTGAGCCAATGCTCGTCGGTGACGGTCTCGGCCGGGGTCTCGCTGCGGGCGATGCCGGCATTGTTGACGAGGATGTCGACCTTGCCGTAGCGCGAGGTCAACTGGTCGGCGACTTCGGTGACCCGCCTGGAATCGGTCACGTCCATGTCGACGACTTCGGTCTGGTAGCCCTTGGCTTTCATTTCGGCGCTGCCCGCCGCAGCCACCTTGGCATCGCGGTCGGCGATCACGACCCTGGCGCCGGCCTCCGCCAGCGCCTCGACGCAGGCGAGGCCGATGCCCTGCCCGCCGCCGGTGACGATGGCGGTCTTGCCGCCCAACCTGAATTTTTCCAAATACATCTGTATCATCCGCAAGTGACTGCCGGAGCCTCATCAAACCCGAGAAGCCGATTAGGCGTGGATGGCGTTGCCGCTCTCGTCGAAGCGATGGATCCGCGCCGGCTCGGGCGACAGCGAGACCTTGTCGCCTGGGCTCAGGCTGAGCTCGCCGATGTAGCGTGCGGTCAGCATCCCGAGCTGGCCGGCATCGACATAGAGGAACGTATCGCTGCCGAGATGCTCGGCCACCGACACCGTGCCGGGCCAGCCGCCCTGCCCCGCGCGCTCGACCTTCAGATGCTCGGGCCGCACGCCGATGGTGGGAGCGCCCTGCTGCCGCGCGGCCTCGCCGCTGATGAAGTTCATCTTGGGCGAGCCGATGAAGCCGGCGACGAACAAATTGTTCGGCCGCTCGTAGAGGTCGAGCGGCGAGCCGTACTGCTCGATCTTGCCGGCATTGAGCACGACGATCTTGTCGGCCATGGTCATGGCCTCGACCTGGTCGTGGGTGACATAGATCGCGGTGGTGGCGAGCTGTTTCTGCAGCCGTGTCACCTCGAGCCGCATCTGGACCCGCAGCGCCGCATCGAGATTGGACAGAGGCTCGTCGAACAGAAACGCCTTCGGCTCGCGCACGATGGCGCGGCCGATCGCAACGCGCTGGCGCTGGCCACCGGACAATTCGCGCGGCTTGCGCTCGAGATAGGGCGTCAGGTTCAACGTCGCCGCGGCGGCCTCGACCTTGCGGTTGATCTCGGCCTTGGGCAGGCCGGCCATCTTCAGCCCGAAGGCGATGTTGCCGCGCACGCTCATATGCGGATAGAGCGCATAGGACTGGAACACCATCGACAGTCCACGCTTGGCCGGCGGCACGTCGACGACGTTCCTGCCGTCGATCAGGATCGCGCCGCCGGTGACGTCCTCGAGCCCCGCGATCAGGCGGAGCAGCGTGGTCTTGCCGCAGCCGGACGGCCCGACGAACACGACGAACGAGCCGTCGGTGATGTCGAGATCGGCGCCCTTGATGATGTGCACCGGGCCGAACGATTTCTGGACACCCTGAAGCGCGATCTGGCCCATGAGATTTCATCTCCCTCTTACTTGACGGCGCCGAAGGTCAGGCCGCGGACGAGCTGTCGCTGGCTGAACCAGCCGAGCACGAGAATGGGCGCGATCGCGAGCGTCGAGGCGGCCGAGAGTTTTGCCCAGAACAGCCCCTCCGGGCTCGAATAGGAGGCGATGAACACCGTCAGCGGCGCCGCCTGCAAGGTGGACAGGTTGAGCGTCCAGAACGCCTCGTTCCAGGCCAGGATCAAATTGAGCAACAATGTCGAGGCGAGCCCCGGCACCGCCATCGGCGTCAGCACATAGATCAGCTCGCGGCCGATGGTCGCGCCGTCCATCCGCGCCGCCTCGAGAATGTCCTTCGGGATTTCCTTGAAATAGGTGAAGAGCATCCAGACCACGATCGGCAGGTTGCCGAGGCAGAGGATGAAGGTGAGGCCGACACGCGTATCGAGCAGGCCGAGATCGCGGTAGATCAGGTAGATCGGCACCAGCACGCCGACCGGCGGCATCATCTTGGTCGAGAGCATCCAGAGCAGGAGGTCCTTGGTGCGCTTGGTCGGCGAGAACGCCATCGACCACGCCGCGGGAATCGCGATCAGCATGGCGATAATCGTCGAGCCGCCGGCGATGATGATCGAGTTCAGCGCGTGCAGCAGATAATCGCTGCGCTCCTGGACCGTGGCGTAGTTCTCCGTGGTCCAGTGAAAGAACAGGAATGACGGCGGGATCGCGAATGCCTCGAGCTCGGTCTTGAAGCTCGCCAGCACCATCCACAGGATGGGGAAGAAGATCAGGAAGCCGCACAGCCAGGCCGCGGCCGTCGAGATCACCACACGATTCGTCGTTACTGCCCGCGCCATGGCTCACGCCTCCAGATTCCGGCCGACGATGCGGACCAGGAAGAACGCCACGATGTTGGCGATCACCACCGCGACCAGCCCGCCGGCCGAGGCGCTGCCGATGTCGTACTGGATCAGCGCCTGGGAATAGATCAGGAAGGCGATGTTGGTGGTCTGCAGTCCCGGCCCGCCGCCGGTGGTGACGAAAATCTCGGCGAACACGGTCAGAAGGAAGATGGTCTCGATCAGGATCACGACCGTGATCGGCCGCGCCAGATGCGGTACCGTGATGTAGATGAAGGTCGACAGCGCGCCGGCGCCGTCCATCTCGGCGGCCTCCTTCTGCTCCTCGTCGAGCGATTGCAGCGCGGTGAGCAGGATCAGCGTCGCGAACGGCAGCCATTGCCACGACACGATCAGGATGACGGCGAACAGCGGCGCGTCGTTGAACCAGTCGATCGGAGTTGCCCCGAACAGTTTTGCGATCCAGGCGAACAGGCCCGAGACCGGGTGCATCAAGAGGTTCTTCCAGACCAGCGCGCTCACCGTCGGCATCACGAAGAACGGCGCGATCACCATCAGCCGGACGATGCTGCGGCCGAGCACCGGCTGGTCGAGCAGCAGCGCGAGCGGAATGCCGAGCAGGATCGTCAGCGCCAGCACCGAGCCGACCAGCACCAGCGTGTTCTGCAGCGAGGCGATGAAGGCAGGATCGGTAAGGAAGTAGCGGAAATTGTCCAGGCCGACGAACTGCTGGGATTCGGAATCGAGCAGGTTGTAGTGCAGCGTCGAGAAATAGATCGTCAGCGCCAGCGGGACGATCATCCATATGAACAGCAGCCCGACCGCCGGCGCCAGCAGCAGGCGCGCCAGACCTTGCGTCTGTCGGGTCCCTGTCGCCGCCGTCCCCCTCTGGGAGACCGATTCAAGTGAGAGTGGGGTCGCCATCCCCGCCTCCTTCTGGAGAACGCTTCACGTGAGTGGAAAGGCGGCCATCCGGTTTCCGGAACAGGATGGCCGCAGTCTTTCAGCTCGGGAGTCCGAGCTGGCCGAGGCGAACGGCTACTTGATGTAGCCGGCGCGCTTCATCTCGCGCTCGGTCGCGGACTGCGCGGCGGAAAGCGCCTGGTCGACCGTGGTCGAGCCCGACAGCGCCGCCGAGAATTGCTGGCCGACCGAGGTGCCGATGCCCTGGAATTCCGGGATCGCCGCATATTGCACGCCGACGTAAGGAACGGGCTTGACGGTCGGCTTGTTCGGATCGGCAGCGTCGATCGAGGCGAGCGTCGGCTTGGCGAACGGCGCGACCTTGAGATAGTCGGGGTTCTGGTACAGCGAGGTGCGCGTGCCCGGCGGGACGTTGGACCAGCCCTCCTTCGAGGCGACGAGCTTGGTGTAGTCCTTGCTGGTGGCCCACGCGATGAACTTCTCGGCCGCCTCGACCTTCTTGGAGCCGGCGGGGACCGCCAGACTCCAGGCCCACAGCCAGTTCGCATTCTTGCCGAGGCCGGTGTTCGGCGCCAACGCAAAGCCGACCTTGTCGGCGACCTTGGAATCCTTTGGATTGCTGACCATCGAGGCGGCGACGGTGGCGTCGATCCAGATCCCGCATTTGCCGGCGTCGAACAGCGCGAGGTTCTCATTGAAGCCGTTCGAGCTTGCGCCGGGAGGGCCCGCCTCCTTCATCAACTCGACATAGGTCGACAGCGTCTTCTTCCATTCCGGCGTGTTGAACTGCGGCTCCCACTTCTCGTCGAACCAGCGCGCGCCGTAGGAATTGGCCATCGCGGTCAAAAACGCCATGTTCTCGCCCCAGCCGGCCTTGCCGCGCAGGCAGATGCCGTAGACGCCGGCGGACTTGTCGGTGATCTTCTTGGCGGCGTCGATGACGAAATCCCAGCTCGGGCTGTCCGGCATCTTCAGGCCCGCCTTCTCGAACAGGTCGGTGCGGTACATCGTCATCGAGCTCTCGCCGTAGAACGGCGCGGCGTAGAGCTTGCCGTCGACCGATACCGCATCCTTGATCTTGGGCAGGAGGTCGGAGACGTCGTAGTCGGCAGGAAGCTTGTCGAGCGGCACCAGCCAGTTCTTCTTGGCCCAGATCGGCACCTCGTAGGTGCCGATGGTGAGAACGTCGAACTGGCCGCCCTTGGTGGCGATGTCGGTGGTGACGCGCTGGCGCAGCACGTTCTCCTCCAGCGTGACCCATTTCACCTGAATGTCGGGATTCTTGGCGGTGAACTCGCTGGTCAGCCCCTGCATGCGGATCATGTCGCTATTGTTGACGGTTGCGATGGTCAGCGTCGTCTCGGCAAGGGCGGGGACCGAGAGGGAAAGCGCAGCCGCGCCCATGAGGGCGCCAAGGACGTTTTTCACGAGAACCTCCCAATGAACCGTGTTGAGCAGATGCCCACACGTTGAGCGTATGTTCAACTCAGGGAGAACGATTTGTCAAGCCGCCGCGCAGCCTCTCGCACGCGCGAAAGATGTTCGCGCGTCGCCTCTGCATCAACCCGCAGGGCGGTCGCTCAGTCGAGGATGGCGCGGGCGGTGGCTTCGTCGGTGATCAGGCCGTTGACGAGGCGGCCGGCGAGCGCGGCCTTGATCGCGGCGACCTTCGGCCTGCCGACCGCGGCGGCAATGGTCAGCGTCTCGGCGGGCACCTGCGGCGGAATGCTGGTCAGCCGGCGGTTGGTGCCGCCCTTGATCAGCCTGCCCTTGCCGTCATAGGCCCAGCCGGTGATCTCGCCGACTGCGCCGAGCCGCATCATCTCGAACAGTTCCTCGCGGGTGACGAAGCCGTCGACATGGACCTGGGCCTTCTGGTCCATCTGGCCGATGCCGACCAGGCGCAGATCGGCGCGCTCGGCCACCGCCTTCACCTTGGCGATCGGCCCGATCCGCACCATGCGGTTGCGCTCGTCCTCCGACGACATCAAAAACGGCAGCGGCATCGGGTAATGCCGGGCGCCGGTGCGGTCGGCGAGCCGGCCGACGGTGTCGAAGAAGCTCGCCGAGCCATCGGCGGAGATGTTGCCGACCAGCGAGACGATCTGGTGGTTCGGCCGCTCGATCGGCGAGACCCGCTCGACCGCGGCGCGCACGGCGCGCCCGGTGCCGAGCGCGACGATCACCGGCGTCTCCGCGCGCAGCGTCGATTCCAGGAGATTGGCAGAGCGCTCGGCGATGCCGGCGTTCGACAGCGGCGCGGCGGGATCGGCCGGCACCACCTCGCAATGCACGAGCTTGAACCGCTCCCTGAGCCGGGCGGCCAATTCCATGCAGGCCGCGATGGGATGCTCGAGGCGGAAGGTGATCAGCCGCTCGGCGAGGCAGAGCGAGACCAGCCGCTGGGCGGAGGCGCGCGAGACCTGCAGCATCTTCGCGATCTCGTCCTGGGTGTGGCCGGCGATGAAATACAGCCATCCGGCGCGGGCGGCATCGTCCAGTCGGGATTTCTCGCCCTCGGTCGGCGCCATGCGAACCCGCTAATCCTCTCGCCAGAAATCGTCCATCCGCGCGAACACCCGATCGGCACCGGCGGCATTCAATATGGCCCGTCCATCGCGCGATTCGTAATGGCTGCCGCCGGTAAATCCCCAGACCGTCATGCCGGCCGCTTTTGCCGCCGTCACGCCGCTGATGCTGTCCTCGACCACCAGGGTGCGCGCCGGCGCGGCCCGCATCCTGTCCGCGGCGTAGAGAAACAGATCCGGCGCAGGCTTGCCCCGCGCCACCATCTGCGACGTGAAAAGACGATCGCCGAAATAGGAGGCAAGCCCGGTTCGCGCCAGCGAGAACGCGACGCGGTCGAGATCGCTGGAGGACGCCACGCAATGCGGCGTCGACAGGCCGGCGAGCACCGCCTCCACTCCTGGGATCGCTTGCAGCGAGACGTCAAAGCTCGCGCGCACGCTCGCCCTCAGGTCGTCGAGGAAACGATCCGGGAGAGCGTCGCCGCGACCGCGATAGTGCTCCAGCACCGCCCCGGTGTTGCGGCCGAGAAACAGGTCCAGCGCCTCGGCGATCTCGAGCCGGATGCCGTGCGTGCCGAGCACGTCGGACAGGCAGCGGCAGCTCAGCACCTCGCTGTCGACGAGGACGCCATCGCAGTCGAAGATGATCAGCTCGAAGTGGCGCTGGCCAGGCTCCATTGTTCCATCAGAGCATATGCTCAGTGACAGAGCAATAGTTCACCAAATCGACCCGTCGCACGCGTGCCGATCCTCGGGCCTCATGGTTCGAGACGCGCGGCTGCGCCGCGCCCTCACCATGAGGTTCTGAGATTTCGCCGCGTAAAGACCCTCATCCTGAGGAGCCCGCCGCAGGCGGGCGTCTCGAAGGATGCGCCGCGAAAAGACTGCCCTCCCATTGCTCTGCCCTATCCCTGCTATTTGCGCTCGCGCAGCAAATGGTAGCTGAGCTCGCCGGGGTCGCTGAGATCGGGCACCTTCCAGCCGCCGAGATCGTATTCCGCCATGCATTCCTCGGCGAAGCCCTTGAAGCGGTCGGCATTGCCGGAGGCCTGGGCACCGAACAGGCAGTAGCGGCGGATCTCCTCGGTCGAGCCGCCATAGTTGATCTCGTAGAGCTCGTGGCGGCCGCCGAACTCGCTGCCGATGCAGTCCCACAGCAGCTTCAGGAGCTTCACCCGCTCCTCGGCCTTGTAGCCGTTGGAGCCGCGCAGATAGCGGTCGAGATAGGGCCTGATCTCGTCGTTGCCGAAGTCGCGCGAATGGCTGTTGAGATAGATCAGGCCGGAGGCCACCGTCTGCTCGATCAGGTATTTCACCTTGGTGTAGGCCATGGTGGCGATGATCTGGTAGGCATTGCCGGGATCCATGTTCGGCAGCACATAGTCGCCGATCCACGGCTTCGGGCTCTTGACCATCGCATCCGACAGACCCCAGAACAGGTTGCGCCAGGCGATCACCTCGCCGACATTGGCCTGCACGCCGCGATAGTCCTTGGTGCCGGCGGCTTCCGTCGCCTTCAGCAGCAGCCCCGAAATGAAGTCGAGCTTGACCGCAAGCCGCGTGCAGCCATGCACGACGAAGCGCGGCAGAAAGCCCGTGCGCGGGAAGAAGTTGTTGGCCTTCTCGATGTCGCCATAGACGAACACGTTCTCCCAGGGCACCAGCACCTTGTCGAGAATGAAGACGGCGTCGTTCTCGTCGAGCCGGCTCGAGATCGGATAGTCGAACGGCGAGCCCATCACGTTCGCGCTCATCTCGTAGGAGGTGCGGCAGATGAATTTTACCCCCGGCGCATTGGTCGGCACCATGAACACCACCGCGAACTTCTTGTCCTGCAGCGGGATCAAGCCGTGATGCGCGACGAAGGTGAAGTTGGTCAGCACCGAGCCGGTCGCGACCACCTTGGCGCCGGAGACGATGAGGCCGGCATCGGTCTCCTTCTCGACATGGCAGCAGACGTCGACCACCTCGTTCGGCGGCCGGTCGCGGTCGACCGGCGGATGGATGATGGCGTGGTTGATGAACGGCACGCGCTCCTGGCTGTATTTGTACCAGCGTTTTGCGTTCTCCTGATACGGCTCGTAGAAGTCGGAGTTGGCGCCCAGCGTCGCGAGGAACGCCGCCTTGTAGTCGGGCGAGCGGCCCATCCAGCCATAGGTGATCCTGGCCCATTCCGCGATCGCGTCGCGGCCGGCGACCAGTTC
>NZ_JAFAVV010000262.1 GCF_019242285.1 Bradyrhizobium sp. | reverse complement strand
CTCACATGAAGCGAAGCGGAATGTGAGCCGGGGTGGGGTGATGCTTCCGCGCGCACACTGTCTAATACGGAGAGACCGTCACCCCACCCCGGCACGCATCTCGCTTCGCTCGATCGCGTGCCGACCCTCCCCCTCCAGGGGAGGGTGAGCCCAACCGCTCTGCTCTCCCCATATGCGATAGTCCCGCAGCGTCGGGGATCAGGACCACCCGGCTTCGCAGTCCGCGGCCGCAGCGCTCGTCTCGCGCGCCGCCGCGTCCATCCCATCCCGCCGCCCACGTCCGTGACGATCGTGAAGCGCCCCCTGTGGCGGCAGGATGCGCCTATAATGCCACCGATTTGGGGTCCGCGTGGATTGCCCCTTCCCGCGCGTCTGTTTGCGGTCAAATTCATCACGGCAGTCGTCAGGGGGACGGACATGAAACGGCGAGAGTTCATCGGCGCAGCCGGCGGCGGCGGCGCGACGGCCACGATCGGCGCTTTTGGGATTCGACTACGACAATTGATCGGTTACGATCGGCTGCGATCTCAACCGGCATAACGCGCCGTTCGAGATCCAACGGAAATTTGGAGACTGACTCAGGAGGAACGCCGCAATGACCGACAGCCCCTTGCGCGCCAAAGGCCGCGCGATGCGCCGCAATCTCATGGGCGCGGCCTACGCCGATAAGCTCGATCGGCAGCTCTATACCGATCCGATCATGGAGAAATTTGCTGCACTGACGCAGGAGACGGTGTTCGGCTCGCTGTGGACGAGGCCCGAGCTCGATCTCAAGACCAGGACGCTGATCTGCGTCGTCTCCGACACCGCAACAGGGCGGACCCCGGAGCTGAAACTGCATATCCGCTTTGCGGTCAATCATGGCTGGACCGAGGACGAGCTCGCCGAGGCGATTCTGCACCTGCTCGGCTATGTCGGCGCGCCCCTGGTGCGCGAGGCGCTGCTGGTCGCGAAGGAGACCTTTGCGGAGATGCGTGCCGAGAATCCGGTCACGTCATAACAGCGAGCTTGCAGCCCTGCGCAACTTCGGTTGAGAAATGCTCAGCTGCAGTTATTCGCAGGTTGGCCCTTCCGCGAGCGCCAGCGACGCCCGCTATTGAACCTCCTCGTGACCAACAGCTGACATCAGGCACGACATCCCCTAAGCATCTGAAACTCTACTGATCAGACCTTTGCCCCGATCCGATCCTGAAGGCGACCGGGAGCACGAGTCCGGCCGGCGTGCGATAGACCGCCGCACGCCGCTCCAGAGACGCCCGGATGGCGGCCTGTGTCGCGGCGTCCTGGTGGACGATCGCCGACGCCGTCACCGCAAAGCTCCCGAGACCACCGCGCCAGAGCGTGTCGACATCGGCGATCGTGTAGCTCGCCCGGTGATCATCGACCCTGACATCGTCCAGGCCTGCGCCGACGAGCAGCTTGCGAAACTCCGTCGCATCGCAAAACCTCAAATTCGAATGTCCGGCCGGCACATCGGGCGGAAGCGCCGCGCCGACTTCCGCGACCGCCTCGCGAAACAGCCCCTGGACGCGCTGCTTGTCGGGCTGGTCCCACCAGGAGAAAGCCACGCGGCCGCCGACCTTGAGCGTGCGGGCGCATTCGGCAACCGCGGCTTCGGGCCAGGGAAAATGCCCCAGGCCGAAATTGCACACGACCACATCGAAGGACCGGTCGGCAAAGGGCAGGTGCTCGACTTCTGCGATCCGGAAATCGATGTCCGGATGCGAGACCCGCGCCAACGCGATCATCCCCTGCGACAGATCGACGCCGGTGCAGGCGGCGCCTAGACGTCTGGCTCTCGCCGCGACCGATCCGGGTCCGGTGGCGATGTCGAGCAGGTTCGATCCTGCGCCGACGCCCGCCGCATCGAGCAGAGGCTGAATGGCAAGCGCCGTGATCGGCGTGAAAAAGTCGTGATAGGTCGCGGCGAGGGTGTCGTGGCGCTCACGCTCGAAGCGGCGCAGGCGTTCGGCGTCCTGCGCGGAAAGGGGAAGGCTTGCATTGGCCACGGAACACTCCAACGGACGACACGCGCATGGCGGAATTTGAGCGCGTTGCCCGGATCGGTTCAAGCGGAATCGGCCGCGAACCAATCGGCAAATTCGCCACTGATGGGGTGCGAATCTGAAATCCTGGTCTTACTACAAAGCCTCACGCCGCCCGCGCTGACCGCAATTGCCCGCTCACCATCTGCTCCAAGGTCGCGACGGTGAGAAAGTTTTCCGGCGTAATCGCGTCCTGCGGAATGGTGAAATCGAATTCGGCCTCGACGCCGAGCATCAAGCTGACCATGTCCACCGAGGTGAGGCCGGCGTCAACCAGCTTCGTCTCGGGAAACACCTCGGCCGTGATCTCGTTCTGCAACAGGATCGCGTCGACCAGGGCGATGATCCGGCCGCGAATGTCGGCATCGAAATTTGGCATCGTCAACCTTCCGCGCTGTACCCATGAACCCGCTGCGGCTGTCGTGCCGCACCGCGCAACCTTAAGGATCGCCGCGTCAGAACGCCATGTCGCGGCTGACGACAGCGTTCCGTTTTCGATCTTAACGCTAACGCGCTTCATCGACTTTACACGCTGAGGGCGAGGAAGGATTAACCGTCGCGCTCGAAAGCAAGCCGTTTACGCTGAATCCCGTCGACGCATTTGAATTAAATCCATAACCTTTGGTTCTATCGGAAATTGCAACGACTGCCGTGGCCACGGCGTCAATGCCCGGCACCACCGCGAGAAACCGGAGGTCGCGTCAGCCATGAACGTCCAGGAAACCAGCTTTCGTAACCTCGTCACCGACCGTGCGGGCGAGAGCGTGCTGATCGACCGCGAGCTGTCCTTCACCGAGCGCACCGCGAGCGTCGCGGCAATCGCAGCGGCGGAAGCCGAGGAAGTCGACCGCATGGCGCGCTTTCCGAAAGCCGCGATCGATGCCGCGCGCGAACGGAAGCTGCTCGGCGCGCAGATCCCGGTCGCGTTCGGCGGCTTCGGCGCCTCGATCCACGATCTCGCCGAGATGTGCTATGCGCTCGGCCGCGCCTGCGCGTCGACCGCGATGATCTTCGCGATGCATCAGACCAAGGTCGCCTGTGCACGAGGCCTCGCCGTGCGCAATCGCACGGCCCATGCTGGAAATCATTTGGGGATTTCCTTGTCAATCGCGGT
>NZ_JAFAVV010000036.1 GCF_019242285.1 Bradyrhizobium sp. | reverse complement strand
CGAGGTTGGCGAACTGGTTTCGGCCGCGTAGGCTCGTTCGGCTGCCATAACGATAAAATGTTCGAGGGAGAGAACAATGAAGGCCGCCGTCCTGATGGAAGTGGACAAGCCGCTGGTAATCGAGGACGTCAGCCTGCCGAAGCCCGGTCCGCGCGAGGTGCTGATCCGCACCGCGGTTGCCGGCCTCTGCCACTCCGACCTGCATTTCATGGAAGGGCTCTATCCGCATCCGCTGCCGGCGGTGCTCGGCCACGAGTCCGCTGGAATCGTCGAGCAGGTCGGCTCCGACGTCACCTATGTGAAGCCCGGCGATCATGTCGTCACCTGCCTGTCGGTGTTCTGCGGCACCTGCGACAATTGCACGACCGGGCGCCCGGTGCTGTGCACCGACACCACCGTGAAAATGCTGCCGGGCGCCTCGAACCGGCTGTCCTGGTCGCGGTCGGAGAAGCTCAACCAGTTCCTCAACCTGTCGTCGTTCGCCGAGCAGATGCTGGTGCACGAGAACGCCATCGTGAAGATCCGCAACGACATGCCGCTCGATCTCGCAGCCCTGATCGGCTGCGGGGTCATGACCGGCTATGGCGCGGTGGTGAACACGGCCAGGGTGACGGCGGGCGAGACCGTGGCGGTGATCGGCTGCGGCGGCGTCGGCATGGCCGCGATCAACGGCGCGGCGATCGCCGGCGCCGGCCGCATCATCGCCATCGACACCAACCCGGTGAAGTTGCAGCTTGCGACCAAGCTCGGCGCCACCGACGTCGTCGACCCCAGGAACGGCGACGTCGTGCAGCAGGTGCGCGAGCTCACCAAGGGCGGCGTGCAGCACGCCTTCGAGGTGCTCGGCCGCAAGGAGACCGCGGAGCAGGCGTTCGCGATGCTGGCGCCCGGCGGGACCGCGACCATCGTCGGCATGATCCCGTTCGGGCAGAAGATCGAACTGCACGGTTTCGACTTCCTGCGCGAGCGCCGCATCCAGGGCTCGTCGATGGGCTCCAACCATTTCCGTGTCGACATGCCGCGGCTGGTCGAGTTCTATCTCCGCGGCAAGCTGCACCTGGAGGACTGGATCTCGGCCAAGCTGAAGCTTGCCGAGATCAACGAGGGCTTTGCCAACATGAAGGCCGGCAAGACGCTGCGCAGCGTGATCGTGTTCGACGCTTGAGAACATGTCATTCCGGCGCGCGCCGCAGGCGCGACCCGGAATCCAGAAATCGTTGGCCGGGATTCCGGGTTCGCCGGCGTTGCGGCGCTCCGGAATGACCATCGATGCATCACCGCGCCACATGCGCGGATACGGCGAGCCATTTCCCGTTCTGCTTGGCCCAGCAGTCGGTGTAGCGGCCATAGGCCTGCCGGCCATCAGCGTCGAGGTAGCTGGTCTTGCCGTGAATGATCGCGAAATCGCCGAGGATGCGAATCTTGACGTCCTGCTCCGTCAGATTCCTGATCTTCACGGGGAGCGCGGTCTGCTTCAGGAAGGCGGCGCGGTCGACAAGGCTCTTGTCGGGATTGGTGCAGTAGAAATCCTGCGCCAATATTTCGTCGAAGCGCTTGACGTCGCAGTTCTGCACCGAGGCCACATAGTCATGGTTGAGCTTCGTTAGCTCGTCGAGGTCGTTGCTCATGGGTCACTCCGTTCCTGGCCGTCGAACATTCACTCCGAGCTGGCTAATTCCCGCTCTAGCCCGGCAGCATGCGCTCCATGATGCGATCGCGATAGATGAAGAGATGCGCGAAGGCGGAGGCGACGTGAAGGGCGATCAGGACGAGCAGCGTCCATTCCATCGCCTGGTGCAGGCCGTCGATCGCCTTGCCGGCCGCGGCGTTGTCGGATGCGAGCATCGGCATCGGCGCGAGATAGAAGAACGGCACCGACCAGCCGCGGAACGAGGCAAACAGCCAGCCGCTCAACGTCGTCGCCAGCACCATCACATAGAGCAGCCAATGCACCGCCTCCGAGCTGATCCGCTGCCACGGCGCGAGCGAGCTCTCGGGCGCGACCGGATGCGTCAGGCGCCAGGCGAAGCGCAGCACGATCAGCACGAGGATGGTGAGGCCGATCGAGAGATGGAAGATCATCGGCCCGCCCGGCTGCATGCCACGATGGACGTCCGGCATCAGCCAGCCGATCACATATTGCACGACCAGCAGCGCCACGATCAGCCAGTGAAACACTTTTGCGGTGGTGCCGTATTGCAGCCGAGCAGTCATGACGTCTCCAATGCCGTTGGCGATATCGATCGCGGAGGAAAGGTGCCGTGGCTACGATGCGCCGATCGCGATGCCGACGCCGAGCACGATGACGCCGCCGAGCACGATCTGGAACACCGCCTGCAGGAATGGCGTATCCATGTAGCGCGCGCGGATATAGGCGATCGCCCACAATTCGAAGAACACGACGATGCCGGCGATCGAGGTCGCGATCCAGAACGCGTTGGACCAGGAATCCGGCACCAGATAAGGCAGCGTATGGCCGAGGCCGCCGACCGCGGTCATGATGCCGCTGGCTGCGCCCCGCAGCCAGGGCGAGCCGCGCCCGGACAGCGAGCCGTCGTCGGACAGCGCTTCGGCAAAGCCCATGCTGATGCCAGCGCCGATCGAGGCGGCGAGACCGACCACGAAGGTCTGCCAGTTCTGGTGGGTGGCGAAGGCCGCCGCGAACAGCGGCGCCAGGGTCGAGACCGATCCGTCCATCAAGCCGGCGAGCCCCGGCTGGACGTATTGCAGCACGAAGATGCGGCGGCGGGTCTTGTCCTCGGCTTCGCGCACGTCGGGCTTGAGAATCCGGTCGGTCAATTTGGCCGCGAGATGCTCGTGGCCCTTCTCGGCCTCGGCGAGATCCCCGAGCAGGCGGCGCACGCCGACGTCCTGGGCCTGCTCGGCCGCCTTGACGTAGAAGCGCTCCGCCTGGAACTCCATCGTCTCGACCTCCTTGCGGATGGTGTCGAGCGGCAGGTTTGTCGTGAGCCAGATCGGGCGGCGGCGCAGGAAGCCCTTGACGTCCTCGCGCCGGATCGGCGGCAGGTTCTTGCCGAAGCGCTGCTCGTACATCTCCAGCAGCATGTGCCGATGGCCGCGTTCCTCCTCGGCCATCTCCTCGAATATCTTCGCCGTATCCGGGTAGCGGTCCTGCAGGTCCTCGGCGAAAGTCATATAGATGCGGCTGTCCTCTTCCTCCGAGGAGATCGCCACCGCCAGCACCTCGCGCTCGCTCAGATCGGCAAAATTCTTCATCAACGTCCGCCCGCTCGATTTAGAATGGTTCTAATATGGTATAGGTGCTGCCGCGGCAGGTCAATTTTCCGCGGCCTTGTGACCGCCATTTCTCCATGGCTGTTGCCAAAATGGGAACCGGACGGGGGACACGTCCGTTCGGCTCCATCGGATCGGGAGTTTTCATGAGCAAGATCAAGTACCGCCTGAATGACCCGCGGCTGGCGCCGCGCCGGACGCGGATGGAAATCCCGGGCTGGGCCGGCGACCGCGCGCCGCGCACGGACGGCTCGCATGAGCAGATGTGGCACTGCGTGCCGTTCTCCGAGGGCGCGCAATACGGCATCGAGCTGTTCTACCCCTATGACTTCGAATTGCATGTTTCGACCCGGGACGGCCATCTGGTGCTGGAGGGCGACTGGGGCGAGCCGCCCGAGGGCGGCGTGCAGTGGCCGCCGTTCCGCAACTTCGGTGACAATTATTATACCTACCAATTGCTGCTCGACCTGAAGGTCGAGCAGGGCCTCGCGATCCGCACCGAGCCGCATCCGCGCTTCTATTCCGACCGTACCGACACCTGCCCGATCGCGGTGCCGGCCTTGATCCGCAACTGGTGGCCGATGCTGTTCTTCTGCGTGTTCAAGGCGCCGGCAGAAGGCCGCACCCACATCTTCCGGCCGAAGGAGCCGTTCGCGCAGATCATCGTCATCCCCGAAGAGGCGCATTTCGAACTGGAGCCGATGGGCGAGGACGAAGCGGCCGAGCGCGAATTGCAGGCCCGCCGCATCCATGCGAGCCGGCCCAAGCTCGCGCAGGGCACCGAGTGGACGTCGACCACCGACACCGTGTTCGACGGCACCTACCGCCACCTGCACCGCGCCGCCAAGGAGAAGTCGCGGCAGGGGTGAGTCGCGTCGGCCACGGATGTGCACATAGCATTCGGTGTCATCGCCCGGCTCGACCGGGCGATCCAGCACGCCGCGGCCTCTCGATCCAGGCATTGACGCCTCTGGAATGCTGGATCGCCCGATCAAGCCGGGCGATGACAGTGGAGCGTGTGTAACAGGGGAGGACCGTGCAACGGGGGAAGACATGCGATCGCATTCTCGCGACGGGATTCGTCCGAGTCTTTCCA
>NZ_JAFAVV010000565.1 GCF_019242285.1 Bradyrhizobium sp. | reverse complement strand
GACGACAGGAAGGGGCCGGGCCTTGCACGCTACCTGATGCAGAAGATGGGCAAGCAGCGTGCGCTCGTGGTCGACGACGGAACGGCCTATGGCGTCGGACTGGCCGACCAGTTCGTCGCGGGTTTCAGCGCCGGCGGCACGGTGGTCGCGCGCAAATCCGTCAAGGTCGGCGAACGCGACTTCACCGAATTCGTCAGATCGTGGCCGAGGGATTTTGACGTTCTGTTCTTCGCGGGCATTCGCGAGGGCCCGCTCATCCTCAAGGAGATGCGGGCGCAGGGACTCCCACAATTGTTCACGTGCGGCGACGGGTGCTGGGATGCCAAGGCGTTCATCCGGGCCGCCGAAGGGGCCGCGACCAAGGCCGAAGGCGTTCGCGTCCTCTCCGCCGCGCCTGCGATCGGCACCGTGCCTGGATCGTCCGAGTTCGGCGCCAGGTACACGGCGAAATACGGGCCCATCAACAACTATGCTGCGAGCTCCTACGACGCGGCGCGCGTGCTGATGGCCGCAATCGCCGATGCCGCCAGGGCCGGGCAGGGCATGCCCAGCCGCGGCGATGTCGTGGCGGCGTTGCGCAAGCTGACATTCCCTGGCATCGCCTACGCCGCGCCGGTGCAGTGGACGGAAAAGGGCGACAACAGATCCGCCGTGATTTTCGTCAACGAGGTCGAGGGCGACCACTTCAAGCAGATCGACCAGATCGGCGAATAAAGCTGTCCAGTGGGTGCCGAGATCTGTAGGGTGGACTAATCGTATTAAGTCACATGTGTGGTGCTCTCGTTGAAATTCTTGAGCTTTTTGGAACGACCATATTTGCACAAAGACGAGTCGGTTCAATGGCTTGAGTCTTCTTGTGACTCAGTACGACTAAGCGGTTACTTGCACGGAAGATCGCCGAGCAAAGACAGAAGCGTGCCCACCATGCAAGGCCATGCTATCGAGACAACGGTGGGCACGGCGCTCGCGCGCCTTAGCCCACCTTACGCGGTAGGTATGGGTTAGGCTTGCGTCCGGAGTGCATCGTGACGCGACGTGAGTTCATTGCCCTCGCCGGCAGCGCGGCGGTGATCCGGCCGTGCGAGGTGCGCGCGGAGCGGCCGCCGGAACGTGTCCTCTATTTCACCCGTTCGGCCGGCTATCGGCACGACGTCATCCCGCTTTCCGCGGCGGTCCTGACACGGCTCGGCCGGGATTCCGGCGCCTTCGAGATCGTCACGACGGAGGACGTGGCCGAGTTCTCCGCCGACAAGCTCCAGCGCTACGCCGCCGTGATGTTCTACACCACAGGCGAAATTCCGATGAGCGACGTCCAGAAGACCGCGCTGCTCGATTTCGTGCGCGCGGGCCGCGGCTTCCTCGGGGTTCATTCGGCCACCGACACCTTCTATGGCTGGCCGGACTATCTCGACCTGATCGGCGGCGCCTTCAACAGCCATCCCTGGCATCAGCCCGTGACCATCGAGGTGGCCGACACCGCCGATCCGCTTGTGAGCTTTCTCGGCAATTCGTTTCAGCTCAACGATGAAATCTACCAGATCAGCGACTTCGATTATCGAGGATCGCACGTGCTGCTGCGCCTCGACGAGCGCTCGGTGGATCTCGGCAAGCCCGATGTGCGCCGGCGGTTCTATGGCTGGCCGCTGGCCTGGAAGCGATCCTTCGGCGAAGGACGCGTATTCTATTCGGCACTCGGCCACGAGGCATCGGTCTGGCAGGACCCGCGCTACCAGCGACTTCTCGCCAACGCGATCCTCTGGTCCACGCGAAGATCGGGGTAGCAATGGATACGCTGGCGGCAGGCCGTGCAACCCACGATGGTCATGCGCGAATAGATGAGTCCGCCTTCGCCCGAGCTGCGACGGATGACATAACTAATCGGCTCGCCCGCGGGAGCTGCTGATCTTTTGGGCGAACCGTCGCCGCCAGAAGCCTTCAGCCATGCTGACCAGATTGCATTGTGTCAAAAATTCAGCTTTTGCGAATGAGTGCACCGCGGCAACACGCGACGTTTGACATGGTTCAACTTTTGCAAAAAATCGCGCCTTGATGAGGCCCTCTCTGCGTCGCGGGACTGTCATTGAACCGCGGCTTAATGCCACGCCTTAACGCGATTCTAGCTCGCGAACGACATCGGCCGAACAGGGAGGGCGACCAATGAGAGTGGAAGTGCGTCTATTGGCAATGGCTGTCGGAGTGATTGCGCCGGCGATGCTGGCTGGTACGCCGGTTCGGGCTGCCGACGAGGTGTTTGCGGCAACCAAGGCGATCTCGGCCCCTGCGGGGAAAATCACGTCGTTCGATATCAGCTTCGTCGATCCGGCACTCGGCCTCTATTTCCTCGGCGACCGCACCCAGGTTGCCGTCGATGTCATCAATACCGATAGCAACACGTTCCTGAAACAGCTCGGCAAGGGGGTGTTCACCGGTCCGGGTCCGTGCCCGCCAATCAAGCAGCCCGCGGGTGCGAACGACTGCGCAGGGCCGGATGGAGTCGTCGCCATCGAGCACCGCGAGGTATGGGCGGGCGACGGCGACAGCACCGTCAAGGTCTTCGATCTGGAAGGACCGGGAAGCACCCCGATCCACACGATCTCCACCGGCGGCGTTCATCGCGCCGATGAATTGTGTTTCGATCCGAAGCACCATCTCGTGCTGGTGGCGAACAATGCGGAAGCGCCGTTTCCCTTTGCGACCTTGATCTCGACAGAGACCTATATGGCGCTGAAGCGCATCACATTCGACGGCAACAACGGTACGCCGAAGGCGACCAACGGCGCCGAGCAGTGTCAATATGATCGGCGTACTGACCGCTTCTACCTCTCCATCCCCGAGATCAACGGCCCGGGCAACAACAGCGCGGCGGGAGGGGTGGCGGTCATCGACCACACCGGCCAGGTCGAAACCACCTTCGTCATTCCGGTGGCTCAGTGTTCCGGCCCGCAGGGAATGACCATCGGCCCCGACCATCAGATCCTGCTTGGCTGCAACGGGGCCGTCAACGCGAATGCATCGACGGTCGTCATCGACGATCGCAATGGCCATGTACTTGCCGCGCTCAACAACGAGTCCGGCGCCGACGAGGTCTGGTACAATCCGGGTGACGGCCATTATTTCCTGGCACGCTCGTCGGCGGTCGGAACCAGCCAGTTCCTCGGCGTCGTCGACGCAGAGCGGCTGAAAGAAGATGCAAGCGTCGCCACCACCGGCGAGGGTACCGGCATCGGCAACGCGCACTCGGTGGCCGCTGATCCGGTTCGCAACCAGGTCTATGTCCCGATTCCGAGCACTGCGACGGGTGGCCTGTGCTCAGCGGCCGGCGGCAACAGTGCGAACGGCTGCATCGCCGTATTCACCACGCCGAAGGACGACCACATGTGCGAGGCCAGGCGCTCGCTGCTGTTCCGGGTCAGCGATGGCGGTGAGGCTGACTTCTCTCGTCGCTCCTGCCGCGATCACTGAACTGGTTCGACGCAGATCGGCTTGAGCAAGTAGCCCGGATGCGCGAAGCGACATCCGGGATCGCCCGGCACATCCGGACCCGCATGTCGCTCCGCTCATGCGGGCTACGGAAGCAAGTAGCCCGGATGAGCGAAGCGACATCCGGGATCGTTCCGCATATCCAGGCCCGCATGTCGCTGTGCGCATGCGGGCTACGGATGCTGCGGTGTTCTATCAATGGGGAGCGCGCATCGGTCTCGACATGACGGTCGGCTATCCCGCCTGGCGCCGTATGACGAAGCGAACATTGCAGAGGCCTGCCGTGCAGCGCGTGCTTGCCGACGAAAACATTTCGATCGCTTGATCGCGTCGGCAACGGGCGGGATGAGCGGAGATAATTCCACGCTCGACTGGCCCAACCTATCGATTTCTCGATGCGGAGAGACCCACCCGTCCTGCACAAGATCAGCTATTGCCCTCCGACAGGCGACTCAGTCGGAGTGAGTGAAGCCGGCGCGTTTCGGCGCGCCTTCCAGGTGAAAAAAAGCCTGCGCGCAAAATCGAAATTCGCCAACCGGTTCAAGCCGGGAATCAGTGTCCAGATCGCCACGCAAAAATATTCTACTTCGCCGTTGCCGAAATCCATGGCATCTTGTCGCCATCCTGTCTCGGCGAGAGGGGCGTTGTGGCCAATCGTCACCAGACGCGGGGCGGGATGCGATGGACGCGGGCGGCGCGCGAGACGAGCGCGCTCGCTGCGGACGGCGAAAACGTGTGGTCCTGGCGCCGCGACGCTGGCGCTAAGCTGTTCGGTGATGATCCGGAGGGCGACGGGGGCAAGAGAGCCCGTTCCCCGAGGAGAGCACGCCATAAGCGTTAACACCATCGCGCAGGGAATGCCGGTGATTTCGGCTGAACCTGTGGTAACCGCCGCGTGCGTTCTT
>NZ_JAFAVV010000471.1 GCF_019242285.1 Bradyrhizobium sp. | reverse complement strand
TATCCGGCGGCGACACGCTGCTCGGCCAGCTCTGAGCCGTCCCGTCCCGATCTGCGCTATCAACATCGCCCGCGCCAGCGGGCGATGTTTTTTGAGACGGTTGCTCCGGGTCAGGAGGCCTCCCTGCCTGTCCGGTCGAAATAGGAGAAGGCGATGCCGGTCAGACCGCCGAGCATCGCCCAGAACACCAGGCTGGTCAGCGTCACCGCTACGACGAACTGATGCGACAGCGAGGCCGGCACGTTGGTTTCGACATGCTCCAGCTCCGGCGCGCCGACCAAATGCGGGAGAACGATGAGAATCAATCCCGCGATCGCCGCCGGCGCCGTGGCGCGCAGGAAGATCAGGCTGAGACCCGCGGCCGATGCGAGCGCCGCCAGGACCCACCAGATCTGGCGCGACAGCAGCGGCGCCGTCGGCACGCCCGGCAGCTCCGGCGGCAGGCCGAGGCCCGGCGCCAGCGTGAACACCGCGAAGCCTGCAAGGCCCCAGACCAGTCCGGTGTGCCAATGGACGGGGGCGGACGCCTCGCCGCCACGGATCGCAAACAGCGAGGCCAGGATCAGCGCAAAACCGATCGCAGTCAGCACGTTGGCGCCCGCGGTAAAGGCATTGCGCTCCAGGCCGTCCCGCGGCTCCCAGGCCTCGGCCGCATGCTCATGCGCGGCGTGGTCGTGAGCGGCGGCCTGCCCGGCCGTCGTTGCGCCCGCCGCGGCCTCGTGGTGATGCGCGGCCGCCTTCTCGTACAGCTCGGCCTTGAGGATCAGCGGCACCGTGCCGAACTGCTGGATCAGCGTGACCACCAGGCCTGCGGCGAGGCCGGCGACGACCGCCGAGAACACGATCGCGCGAAAGATGTTCATGGCGGGGGACTGCTTGCCTAGTGGCAGGGGAAGGCGTTCGAATGCCTCACGTCATGGGCAGCGTTGTGAACGACGTCGATATGGGAGAAGCCGACCATGGCGATGATGAACAGGCCAAGCGTCATGGCCAGCGCGGCCGGCACGAGCCGGGCGGAGGTCCTGCTGCCGGCCAGCGGCAAATGGGCTGCGGTCGAGAACGGGGTCATCAAGAGTTTCTCCCTCGTTGCTGGAAGCTCAGGCGGTCAGGCTGCGCGCGATGTCGCGGCTGGTGAGATGAAGGTTGGTGCCGGCCGCGATGTTGCGCCGGGCGATCTTGGCGCGCGCGGCCAGCCGGAAGGCGCGCTCGCATTCGCCGAAATAGCGCAGGCAATCCGCGGGCGTCGGCTCGAACCGGAGCAGCGTCCGGAAGGCGCGCCGGTGCACGACACAGCACGCGGCATGCGAAACCACCGGAAAACTCAGGGCGTCGATGTCCGCTCGCCAGGACGCAGTTGTGTCCGCGATGGCGCTGGTGGCGTCGGCCTCGGCGAGCATCATCCTGTCCAATCCCTCGAGGTCGCATTGTAGCCGGGATCGCCACGGCGCCGATAGTCGAAAGTCGGCGAGGCCGGTGATGTCCGCCCGATTGAGCTCACCGCTTCAGCCGCGCCATCGCGACGCCGTCGCGCGCGAGCTGGTCGGCCCGCTCGTTCTCGGCATGGCCGGCATGACCGCGAACCCAGTGCCACTGCACCTGGTGCGGCTTCAGCGCCGTATCGAGCCGCTGCCACAGTTCGGCGTTCTTGACCGGCTTCTTGTCGGCGGTCTTCCAGCCGTTCCTCTTCCAGCCATGGATCCAGCCGGTGATGCCCTGCCGCACATACTGGCTGTCGGTGTAGAGGTCGACCCGGCACGGCTTCTTCAAGGCTTCCAGCGCCGAGATCGCCGCCATCAATTCCATCCGATTGTTGGTGGTATGGGCCTCGCCGCCCTTCAATTCCTTCTCGACCTCGCCGAATTTCAGGATCGCGCCCCAGCCGCCCGGCCCCGGATTGCCCGAGCACGCGCCGTCGGTGTGGATGGTCACCTGCGGAAGCGTGCTCACGCGACCATCCCCGGCGCTTCGAAGCCGTAGTCACGCACGCTGGCAACGGTCTGATGGAAGCGCAGCTTGCGGACATATTCCAGCGGGTCCTTGGGCCGCACCAGCGCGCCTGGTGGCACGTTGAGCCAGTCGACCAGCCGCGTCAGCAGAAAGCGGATCGCCGCCCCACGCGCGAGCAGCGGCAATGCGTCCTGCTCGGCGCCGGACAGTTTTCGCACGCGCGTGTACGCGTTGAGGAAGGCACGCGCCTTGGTGACGTTGAAGGCGTGGTCGCCCTCGAAGCACCAGGCGTTGAGGCAGATCGCGACGTCATAGGCCAGCATGTCGTCGCAGGCGAAGGTGAAGTCGATCACGCCCGACAGGCGGTTGCCCAGGAAGAAGACGTTGTCGGGAAACAGGTCGGCATGGATCACGCCCCGCGGCAGGCCGTTCGGCCAGACGCCGCTCTCGAGATAGGCAAGCTCGGCGGCGAGGAAGCCGGCCAATCCCGGCTGCAGTTCATCGGCGCGCGGAGCCGCCGCCGCGAACAGCGGCCGCCACCCCTTGACCGACAGCGCGTTGGCGCGCGTCATCCCGAAATCGGCGCCAGCCAGATGCATCCTGGCCAGCACTTCGCCGACGCCGGCACAATGGCCGGCGGTCGGCTTGCGCGGCCAGATGCCCTCGAGAAAGGTGATGATCGCGGCCGGCCGCCCGGCGAGCACGCCGAGCGCCTCGCCTGCCCTGTTCAGGACCGGCTGCGGACAATTGATGCCGTGGGTCGCCAGATGCGTCATCAGGCCGAGAAAGAACGGCAGGTCGATTCGCTCGACGCGCTTCTCGTAGAGCGTCAGGATGAACGAGCCCTGGCTGGTGTGCAGCAGGAAGTTGGAGTTCTCGACCCCCTCGGCGATGCCCTTGTAGGACATGAGCTCGCCGAGATCGTAGTGGGACAGGTATTCCGCAAGTTCATCGGCGGCAACGTCGGTGTAGACCGCCATGAAGGTCTATTCCGCGGCTGCTTCGGGCCGCAGCGAGCGCGGCAGCGGGAAGAACTCGTTCTCCTCCGCGGCCGACACCGTCTCCACATGCAATCGGTAGCGCTCGGCAAAGGCACCCATGATCTCCTCGACGATCACTTCCGGCGCCGAGGCGCCGGCGGTGATGCCGAGGCTCCTGATGCCCTCGAACCGCTTCCAGTCGATGTCGCTGGCCCGCTGCGCCAGGACCGCGATCGGGCAGCCCTCGCGCTCGGCGACCTCGCGCAATCGCTGCGAATTGGAGGAGTTCGGCGCGCCGACCACGATCAGCGCATCGACCACGGGCGCGACCTTCTTCACCGCGAGCTGGCGGTTGGTGGTGGCGTAGCAGATGTCTTCCTTGTGCGGGCCGGAGATGTTCGGGAACCGGCCTTTCAGCACCGCGACGATGTCGGCAGTGTCGTCGATCGACAGCGTGGTCTGGGTCACGAAGGCGAGATTGTCGGGGTTCTTCGGGGTGAAGGTCGCGGCATCATCGGCGGTCTCGATCAGGGTGACCGCGCCCTGCGGCAATTGGCCGAGCGTGCCGACCACCTCCGGATGATGGGAGTGGCCGATCAAGAGGATTTCCCGGCCGCGCTTGAAATGGATCGCGGCCTCGCGGTGCACCTTGGTGACCAGCGGACAGGTCGCGTCCAGCGAGAAGAAATTCCTGGTCTGCGCTTCGGCCGGAACCGATTTCGGCACGCCGTGGGCGGAGAACACCACCGGTGCATTGGTATTGTCCGGGATTTCCGCCAGTTCCTCGACGAAGATGGCACCCTTGGTCTTGAGACTGTCTACCACGTATTTGTTGTGCACGATCTCGTGCCGAACATAGACCGGCGCACCGTAGATGGTGAGCGCCCGTTCCACGGTGTCGATGGCCCGTACCACTCCGGCACAGAAGCCGCGCGGCGAACAAAGCACGATTCTAAGGTCTGGTTTGGCGGCCATGGGAGCGATCCTGCGGACCGAATCACCCCTCGCCAACGGGCGGGGAACGGTCGATTGGCCCTACGAATTGGGCCGGCTTTCGACTGGAGTCAAGGCCGCCGGGCAGGCCATTGCGCTCCAGGTCACACAAGGCCTATATAGAGGATTAATTCCCGTCATCGTTGATGACCACCGGCTTCGCCCCATAGAACCTAAAAGGGTTGGCGAAGCACAAAGGAGATTTGCCATGAGCAAGGCCCCCCTGATGCCGAAGGCGACCGCCGTCTGGCTGCTCGACAATACTGCCCTGACCTTCGATCAGGTGGCCGATTTCACCAAGATGCACCCGCTCGAGATCCGCGCCATCGCCGACGGCGATGCCGCGCAGGGCATCAAGGGCATGGACCCGCTTTCCAACGGTCAGCTCACCCGCGAGGAGATCGAGAAGGGCGAGCGCGACCCCGAGCACCGGCTGAGACTCGAGGAGAGCAAGGTGGTGCTGCCGCAGCAGAGCAAGAAGAAGGGCCCGCGCTACACCCCGGTGTCACGCCGCCACGAACGGCCGAGCGCGATCCTCTGGCTGGTGCGCAACCACCCCGAATTGAAGGACGCGCAGATCATGCGGCTCGTCGGCACCACCAAGACCACGATCGCCAGCGTCCGCGACCGCACCCACTGGAACGCCTCGACCTTGACGCCGATGGACCCGGTGACGCTCGGCCTCTGCTCGCAGATCGAGCTCGATTTCGAGGTGCAGCGCGCCGCCAAGGAGAAGCCGGCCGACGCCACCTATGGCGGCGCCACCCTGCTGCCGGCCTCCGAGACCACCCGCAAGGAGCCGGAATACGAGACGGCCGAATCGAAGAGCGGCGACCTCAACGTCGACGCGGTGTTCGCCAAGCTCAAGACCATCGGCGGCAAGAAGCCCGAGGAGGAGTGAGCGGGGCCTTGCGCTCAGCCTTGGTAAGTATTGCAAACGCGGCGGCCGCTTCCGCCGCGTTTTGGCTTCAGTAACAAATCAGGTCGCCGCGAATTCGGTCACCTCGCCCCGCGCCTGTCCGCCGAAGCCCGCCTTCGGGCGAAGGCGGATGCGGGGAGAGGTCGGATCGCATCGCCAGATGCGATCCGGGTGAGGGGGTACAGGTCCGACGGCTCACACCGCCCGCGCGTCTGCCCCTCACCCCAACCCTCTCCCCGTGAGAACGGGGCGAGGGAGCACACCGCCGATGCCGACTGGCCTGTTTCAATCTCATCGCCCCTCACGGATGATCCGGATGGTCCATCATGTACTGGGCGAGGTCGCGCTGCTTGCGGTCGGTGCGGCGGGTGGCATTATCGCGCTGCACGTCGCGGTCCTTGCGGCAGGCGGCATATTGCGGTGAGCCCGATGCGATCGTGCCGTTGGCGCGGCAGTAGGTGTCGTCGTCGGTGTCGAGCGAGCTCTGGACCGTTGGCTCCCCCCGTTCCAGACAGCCGGCGAGCAGCGGCGCTGCGAGGAGAAGCGTGAGGAACAACCGCGGGGAGCTGCGTCGCATGCTGGGTCCTTGTTCATTCGTGGCGGCTGGCGATGAGGCGCCTGTGATGCCTCCGCATTCCTCCGAAAACAAGGCATTTGCGGGGTCGGCGACGGCTCCCTGACCATGCCGCCGGAACCCTACGCCCTGTCCTTCAGCGCCGCGCCGATCTCGTCGAGCACCTTGGGGTCTTCGATCGTCGCCGGCATGGTCCAGGCTTCGCCGTCGGCGATTTTCTTTATGGTGCCGCGGAGAATCTTGCCCGAACGCGTCTTCGGCAATCGGCCGACCGTGATCGCGAGCTTGAACGCCGCGACCGGACCGAGCTTGTCGCGCACCAGCGCCACGATCTCCTTCTCGATCTCGGCAGGCGGGCGCGTCACGCCGGCCTTGAGCACCAGGAAGCCGCAAGGCACCTCGCCCTTGATCGCATCCCTGATGCCGAGCACGGCGCATTCGGCGACATCCGGATGCGAGGCGAGGATCTCCTCCATGCCGCCGGTCGAGAGCCGGTGGCCGGCGACATTGATGATGTCGTCGGTGCGGCCCATGACGAAGACATAGCCGTCCTCATCCTTGTAGCCGGCGTCCGAGGTTTTGTAGTAGCCGGGGAATTCAGTGAGATAGGCCTCCGTGAACCGCGCATCCTGCTGCCACAGCGTCGG
>NZ_JAFAVV010000309.1 GCF_019242285.1 Bradyrhizobium sp. | reverse complement strand
ATTGTTGCCGTCGGGATCGATCAGGAAGGCGCAGTAGAACGGCTTGCGACGGATGCCGGGCCCGCCATTGTCGCGCGCACCGAGCGCGAGCCCGGCGGCATGGAAGCGATCGACGCCCTCTTTCGACGGCGCGCTGAGCGCGAGATGGATCGGACTCCTGCTCGGCTCGTGGCCGTCGCTCCAGAAGCTCGGCCGGCCCGCGCCCACGACGAAGAACGGAGATTGGCGCTGGCCGGTGCCGAACACCAGCCACCCGGTTCCATCATGCTGGGTGTGATCTTCCAGCAGCCGGAAGCCGAGCGGCTCGAGCACGGCGGTGTAGAACCGCTTGCCACGCCCGAGATCGCTGACGACCAGGCCGATATGGTCGAACATGGGAGTTTCCGATCGCGCCTGCTTCCCGACCCGTGATCCTGGCGGCTTGTTCCGACCTTTGTAAGGCCTCGGTCCTTCACATCTGAAGCCACATCTCGAAACCACCGTAGATCAATCGCTTGCCGTCGAACGGCATTTTGCGCTCGAGACGTTCGTCCGCCATGACCTTCTGGCAGACCAGGTCGCGCTCGGCACGGTTTCGATAGATGATCCAGGAGAAGATGATGACCTCGTCGTCATTTGCCTGCACGGCACGGGGGAACGAGGTCAACTGGCCGTGTGGAACATCGTCGCCGATGCATTCGACAAAGGCGATTGCGCCATGCTCCTTCCAGATCTCGCCAGCCTTTCGCGCATGCGCCTTGTAGGTTTCGACCTTGTCCCTCGGCACCGGAATGACAAATCCATCGACATATGACATGAGACCTCCTCGGTTGGTTCGCCTTCCGAGGACGATCGACGGGGCATGAGTCCGACAGCGATGCGCGCGGTTCCGCAAATTTCTTTCGGCGGCCTGAGGCGCTGCAATCGGATCAGCGTCTGACCTTGGACGTATTCAGCGTCACGGCGGCGCGGATCAGCGCCTTGAATGCCTTCGCGTCGATCCTGTCGCCTTCGTGGATGTCGATGGCGCGGCGGGTGTTGCCTTCGAGGCTGGAGTTGAACAGGCCGGCCGGATCATCGAGCGATGCGCCCTTGGCGAATGTCAGCTTCACTGCGGCCTTGTAGGTCTCGCCGGTGCAGATGATGCCGCCATGCTCCCACACCGGAACGCCGCGCCACTTCCATTCCTCGACCACGTCGGAATCGGCCTGCTTGATGAGGGCACGGACGCGCGCGAGCGTCTCACCGCGCCAATCGCCGAGCTCGGCGATTCTCCCGTCGATCAGACGGGAGGGCGAGTAGCCTCGCTTCTCCTCCTTTGCGCCGCTCCTGCTCTTTGGCGCGATCGTCGCCGCCTTCTTCATGGCCGTCGCTCCGCTCATTGGCGCTGCTGCCGCCACTTGATGGCATAAGGCAGCGCGAACAGGTACAGGCCTGTGAGCAGGAGCAGGATGAGCGGGAACAGCGCCAGCAGCCCGACCCAGACGGCCTGCGTTCCCTGTAGCACCGCAACGAGATTGACGATGACGGCCGCCGTGAAAGCAATGGACAGCCAGCGGTGGAGCTGCCGAAACCACGTGTTCCAATCCAATGGGATCTCCTTCGGAGGATTCGAAATATCGCGCGGCAGGCATCAATCCGTGCGCGTCAGCATCTGCTCGAGCTTCTCGAAGAACTGCTTCCAGCCGGCATGCGCACCGCCATAGGCCTGCTTCTGGTCCGGGCGGAAGCCCGCCTGCTCCATGCGCAGCCGCGTGCCCGCACTTGTCGGCGTCAGCGTGAACGTCACCACGCTGGACAGGTTGAAAGCCGCATCGTCATGGGCAAAATTCCAGGTGTAGGACAGTTCCCGGTTCGGCTCGACAGCGAGCACCTCGCAATCCAGCACGCCGCCCCACTCGCCGCGAAGATTGAAACGATGACCCACGCTGGGCTTGAAGTCGTTCTTCATCAGCCACTCCTCGATCAGATGCGGTTGGGTGAGCGCGCGCCAGAGCTTTTCCGGCGGAAAGGGGAATTCGCGTTCGACGACGACGGAGCGGGTTTCGGTCGATGTTGCGTTCATTGGTCCATCCTTTTCAGCAGATCTCCAAGGTGGTCGAACCGGCGCTCCCAGAAGCCGGCCATGCGGCTGGTCCAGTCGATCAGCGGCACCAGCGCGCCGAGCTGCGCGCTGTAGTGCGTCTGCCGCCCCACGTGGCGGTCGCGGACCAGCCCGGCCTGCTTCAAGACGCCGAGATGCTTCGAAACCGCGGGCTGCGAGACGCCAGCCCGCGCCGTGAGCGCCGCAACCGTCTGCTCCCCGTCACGACACAGCCGCTCGAAGATGGCGCGACGGGTCGGATCGGCCAGAGTTTTGAACAGCACGTCGTGGGCGGTGGGCATGGACGATCGATAACCAGCGGGCTATGGATCGACCCATAACTGATGGGTTATGGGTGAGTCAAGCGGGAACTCGGTTGCTCGCTCAGCCGCCAGCTTATCCGGGAAAAGGAAGGGGCGAGCCGCAGCTAACGCAAACCGGGTGCACGCCACGGAGCGGCCGATGGATTGCTCATCAGAGATGGGGACATGGGAAGCGGGACGCCGTGATGCTGCGAGACGAGCGGCGCCATTGCGGACGGCGAAAACGTGTGGTTCTGGCGCCCCGACGCTGGCGCTAGTACCCGCTTTTCTTCTTGGGTGAGTCATGATTCAAGATGGGGATGATTCCCGAAGCAAGAGAAGTTCGGCTCCGGCCGAAGATGCGCAAGGTGCTTGAGGCGCGCTGCCGGGCACCGAGCACGCCGCAAGGCGAGGTGAAGCGGGCGAGGATCGTGTTGTTGGCGGCCGAGGGCCGCAGCACGCGTTCGATTGCTCAGGAAGTCGGCGTTCAGCCACGGATCGTCAGCAAGTGGCGGCATCGGTTTGCCGATCACGGGCTTGCCGGCCTGGAGGATAGCCCGCGCGCAACGAAGC
>NZ_JAFAVV010000946.1 GCF_019242285.1 Bradyrhizobium sp. | reverse complement strand
TCTATGCCTACGGTAGTGACGTCTCCTATTCCGACGACTGCTACTACACCTACAGCCGAGGCAGGCGCGTCGTGGGTTGCGACGAAGACTGAGCGAGGCCGGCAGCCGACTGCATCCCGGTTCGGTATGCACCGGGGTGCGGTCGCTTTCGCGCCTGCCGATCCTCAGGCACTCCTTCCGCATCGGTTTCTAAACATTGGCTTAGCATCGCCAACCACAAGCCAATCGCGCACTGCCCTCGGTCAATAGATTGCAGCCCTCCGATCGGCGATGTTTGCCCCGAGGAAAGGAAATGACATGAAGCGCCACTGTCCCGATCCTGATGCTGGCCAAATGGCCGGCAGCCCCGGTGTGATGCACTTGGGTGCGACGGTTGCGATCGCGCTTCTCGCCGCGTCCTTGGGCGCCTGCAACGATGGGTCAGGGACCGCGATCAAGCCTGCAACATTCGTGCGCACCGAGGTCGTGCAGCCCCGGAATCGACAAACATCCGCAACGGTGACCGGCGAGGTCCGAGCCCGCTACACCGCCGACCTCTCGTTCCGGGTAAGCGGGCGCGTCATCGAGCGGTTCGTGGATGTCGGCGCCCGCGTCGATCCGGGCAAGGTCCTGGCTCGGCTTGATCCAACCGAACAGCGGGCAGATGTCGAGGCTGCGACCGCCGCAGTGACTGCGGCGGAGTCCCAATTGCGCGTCGCGACCGCCACTTTCGAACGGCAGAAGACTCTCATCGCCGAAGGCTTCACCACCCGAGTGGCGTTCGATAAGGCGCAGGAAGGATTGCTGGACGCAGAAGGCCAGCTTGAAACAGCGAAGGCGCAGCTCGGTACGGCGAAAGATGCGCTTGGCGACACCGAGCTGCGCGCCCGCGCCGCGGGCTACATTACCGCGCGATTTGTCGAGGTCGGCCAGGTCGTGGACGCAGCACAGCGCGCATTCACTCTGGCCCAGGACGGCGAGCGGGATGCCGTCTTCGACGTCGACGAGTCGATTTTCTTCGGGGACTTCGAGAGTGGGCACGTATCGCTGGCGCTCGTCTCGGATCCCGATGTGACAGCTGTCGGCCAGGTAAGGGAAGTATCGCCTGTTCTTGATCCGAAGAGCACCACGGTTCGCGTGAAGGTGGCGATCCAAAATCCGCCGGCCGGGATGACGCTTGGAAGCGCCGTGACCGGAACAGCCAAACGGAAACCTGTGTCACAGATCAGGTTGCCATGGAACGCATTGATGGCAGTCGGGTCAAAGCCCGCCGTCTGGATCGTCGACCCGGCGACCGATACTGCGTCGCTGAAGGCGGTTTCGATCTCCGATTACGAAGCCGGAGCGCTGTGGATCAGCGGGGGCATCGAACCTGGAGCGCGCGTCGTTGTCGATGGAGGCAAGCTGCTCAGCTCCGGCGATCGCGTCACGTACGAGGAGGGCCGGTGATGATGAAGCGTTCACTTGTTATCGCCAGCATTTTCGCGGCGCTCCTTGCTGCCGGATGCAAACAGGAGACAACCGCGCCGGACCCCGTTCGGCCGGTGCTGTCGATGGTCGTCGAACCTGCCCGATCGAACGAAGCTGCAGTCGCGGGCACTGTGGAACCCCGATACAAGTCAGATCTCGGTTTCCGGGTGCTGGGGCGCATCATCGCACGTCCCGTAGACATAGGAGATTCGGTTCATGAAGGGCAGACCGTCGCCGCAATCGATTCCACAGCGCTGAAACTCGGCGTGCTGTCGGCGCGCGCAGACCTGTTGAAAAGCCAGGCCCGACTTGCGGACGCAAGCGCAGCGGAGGAGCGACAGCGGAAGCTCATTGTGACCGATGCCGTGACGAAACAGAGGCTGGACGATGCGGAGCATGAGCGGGCTGGAGCCGAGGCGGCGGTGGCCGCCGCACAGGCGAATCTCGCGAAGGCGAGCGAACGACTTGGCTACGCGGAGCTCAAGGCCGAGTTTGCCGGGGTCGTCACCGCAGTGGAGGCCGAGGTGGGACAGGTGGTCTCACCCGGTCAGAGTGTCGTGACCGTCGCGCGGCCCGACGTCAGAGAGGCCGTGGTCGATATCGGGCCGGATTTCCCGGTCCCACTGAAAATCGGCTTGCCGTTTACCATCACCTTGCAGCTGCTGCCTGCGCTGCACATAGAGGGCCAGATTCGCGAGATTGCGCCGCAAGCCGACGCCGTCACTCGCACGCGTCGCGTCCGTATTGCCTTGAAGGATCCCCCTGAAAGCTTCCGGCTGGGAGCCACCGTTACTGCGACGCTCAGCAATGACCAGAACTTGGTATTGCGGGTACCCGAGTCCGCCGTCTTGGCCAAGGAAGACCAGAATTTCGTTTGGGTCATCGATCCGACCGCCCACAGAGTTTCTCTGCATCAGATCCAGTTCTCCCGGGACGAAGGCGGCATCCGGGTGACCGGCGGGCTCGAGGCTGGAACGCGCATCGTGACTGCGGGGATCCATAGCCTCGAGCAGGAACAGCAAGTCCGCATCGACCAGGAGACGGCCCCATGAAATCATTCAACCTTTCGGACTGGGCGCTCGAACACCGCTCGCTCGTCTGGTATTTCATGATCGT
>NZ_JAFAVV010000880.1 GCF_019242285.1 Bradyrhizobium sp. | reverse complement strand
TCTTCTGGCGCTGCATGATCGGCACGGCCGCGCGCGCCCACAGCCAGGTGCCGCCGACATTGGCGCGGAGCACCGCGTCCCAATCTTCCGGACTGGTCGTGACCACGGTGCCGCCGCAGGAGAAGCCTGCCGCGGTCATCAGCACGTCGAGCCGGCCGCGCGTCGCCGTAACCTGCGCGACGGTCGTCGCGGCGAAGGTGGGGTCGCCGACATCGCCGACACGCACGCTGCCATCGCCGCCGCGCTCGCGCAGCATCGACAGCGTCTCCCTGGCGCCGTCGCCGTCGCGGTCGACCAGGGCGACGAAGGCGCCCTCGGCCGCGAACCGCACCGCACTGGCCCGGCCGATGCCCGAGCCGCCACCGGTGATGATTGCGGTCTTTCCCGACAGCCTCATCGCCTGCTCCTCGTTGCACGACCGCTCACAGCAGCCTCGCGCCGAAATTCGTTTCCGGATTCATGTCGGCGACCAGCCGTCCGGTCGGCTTCGCCGGCTCACCGCCGCTGCGGGGGAGGAATTGGCCGGAGCCGGGCTCGGCCGCCAATTTGCCGTCCGCGACGATGACGCGCCCGCGCGACAGCACGGTCACCGGCCAGCCCTGCACCGTACGTCCGGCGAACGGCGTGTAGCCGGCGCGATCGTGCATCATCTCGTCGGAAAGCGTGACGCGCTGATCCGGATCCCAGATCGCGAGATCGGCGTCGGCGCCGATCGCGATCGAGCCTTTGCGCGGATGCAGATTGTAGATCTTCGCCGGCGCGGTCGCGGTGAGCTCGACGAATTTCGAAAGCCCCAGCCGGCCCTTCGACACCATGGCGTCGAACAGCAGCGGCAGTCGCACCTCGAGCCCCGGCAGGCCGTTGGCGACCTGCTTGAAGGTCGGCGAAGGGCCCGCGCGCAACTTGCCGGTCTCGTCGAAGCGATAGGGCGCATGGTCGGAGGAGATGGTCTGCAGATCGCCGAGCGACAGCGCCTGCCACAGTGCCTCCTGGTCGCTCGCGCGGCGCGGCGGCGGGCTGCACATCCATTTCGCGCCCTCAATGCCTCGCTTGTCGAGATCGTCGGCGGTGAGGAACAGATATTGCGGGCAGGTCTCGGCGAACACCTTCAGCCCCTGGCCGCGCGCGTCGCGGATCACCTTGGCGCCTTCCGCGGTCGAGACATGGAAGATCATGATCGGCTGGTCGACCAGCGCGGCCATGCCGATCAGCCGGTTGAAGGCTTCGGCCTCGGAGAAGCGGGCATGGCTGATCGCGTGATATTTCGGATCGGTATAGCCGCGCGCCAGCAACCGCTTCACCATCCACGAAATAATGCCGTGGTTCTCGGCATGTGCGCACAGCATCGCGCCGCCCTCGCGCGCGGCGACGAGAATGTCGAGCAGTGGCTCGTCGTCGATCTTGAGGAGATCATAGGTCATGAAGATCTTGATCGAGCCGTGGCCCTGCTTGATCGCTTCCGGCAGGTCGCGCGTGAGCGTCTCCTTGCTCGGATCGGCGATGATGATGTGGAAGGCGTAATCGATCACCGCGCCCTTGCGGGCGAGCGCGTGATAGTCCTCCAGCACCTGCGGCAGATGCATGCCGACGTGCTGGGCGGCAAACGAGATCACCGTGGTGGTGCCGCCGAACGCCGCCGAGGTCGTGGCGCTCTGGAACGTGTCGGCATTGACGATGCCGGCGGCGGAGAGCTGCTCGATGTGGCAGTGGCTGTCGACGCCGCCGGGCACGACGAATTTGCCGCGGGCGTCGATCTCGCGCTTGGCCGGCGCGAGCCCGCGCCCGATCGCCGCGATGGTCTCGCCGGTGATCGCGACATCGGCCTCGAACACATCGGTGGCGGTGGCGACGCGCCCTCCGCAGATGATGAGGTCATAGACGAGCTCGGTCATGACGATCTTCCCTTTGACAGCACGACTCACGCTTCCGGCGGGATCGCGCCGGTGCGGCTGGTGATCAGGCCGTAATGTTCGATGCGGCGGTGGCGGGCGAAATCGAAGATGGTCTGCTTGCCGAACACCGTGGCGTCGAGATCGCAAGCGTGGACCAAGAGCTCGTCGCCTTCGGTCTTCGCTTCGGCCACGATCTCGCCGTCGGGATTGACGATCAGGCTGCCGCCGATCAGCGGAAAGCCGTCCTCGATGCCGGCCTTCGCCACCGCGACCACCCAGCAGGAGTTCTGATAGGCGCCGGCCTGTACCGAGAGGCGGTTGTGGAACAGCCGCTTCTCCGGCCCCTCCTCGCTCTTCTGCGAATTGACCGACGGCGTGTTGTAGCCGATCAGCACCATCTCGACGCCCTGCAGGCCCATGACGCGATAGGTCTCCGGCCAGCGGCGGTCGTTGCACACGGCCATGCCGATGATGCCGCCGAGATTGCGCCAGACCGGAAAGCCGACATCGCCGGGCTCGAAAT
>NZ_JAFAVV010000293.1 GCF_019242285.1 Bradyrhizobium sp. | reverse complement strand
GGAAGTGGCGCCGGCAAGCAAGCCGACGATCTATGCCCACTTCGATGGAAAGGAGGCGCTGTTCGAGGCGGTCGTCGCCCGCGTCCTCGACGGATTGACGAATTTCAAGGGTTTTGAGCCCAAGGGACGCACGGTGCCGGACAAGCTAGCGAGTCTCGGCACCGAGGTCGTGGAACGATTCATTGATGAGACGATAGGCATCACCCGCGCCACCATTGCCGAGGCGGACCGGTTCCCGGCGTTGAGCCGCCACGTCCACGAACACGGACGCGACCGAGCCGCCGCTGCCGTGTCCCACGTCTTGAGCGATGCGACCCACACGCCGTCGCGCGGCTCCAAGGGACCCTTCGGCCCCAAACGAAGCGTCGCCACCGCGCAGATTTTCATGGATCTCATTCTGCTGCCAATGATGATGCGGGCTTTGATGGGCGAGGGAGCGAAAGAACTCCGCAGCGAACTGCCAGCGTTCGTGCGCGAACGCGTCAACTTCTTCCTTGCGGCTTGTGAAGCCGATTGGGGAAAGTGAGGCCCTTGCGCGCCACAGTCGACGGGCGTGAGCGATCTTGAATTGATGCGCTATTCCTGATTGGTGAGACCTCCCGTGCTGCAGCCAGACCGGCGGAGCAGGGCCGTCGAAAACATGGCTTGCCGGGCAAAGCCGCCATCTCCGCGAATGCGTCGAACGATTGGCGTTTCGTCAGAACGGGAGTCTCGCGTCCGCCAACGTCAGTCCGTGCGCCGCCTCTTTGTGCCAAGGTCGAGCGCGTCGTGTCGAATACCACGCGTTCAGGCCATTTATGATCCGTATGGATCCGGATGTTGATTCTCTGGTCGAACGGAACGCCAGAGCGCGGTGCAGGGGCAATCGGGGTGGAAAAGCACCAATTGGCCGCAAGAAGCGCCGCGACGAGGAAGCCTCCCACCCAGCCAAAATACCGAAGCAGCAGCATTGTCGGAAACCTCAGCGCCGGTCGGCCGATTGCAATTCGCGGCGGCAGGCCTCGCTGAAATCGCGCAACGGATCCATCTCGTTGATCAGGTCGGGCAGGTCGACTAAGGTCCGGTTCGGAGACAGATAGGTTTCGAGGATCAACCGCCCCGCTTTCTCGGCCGCCTCGACCACGGCGTCGCTTGAAAGAATTTTCATCCGCGCGATAAAGGCATAGAGCTTGACGAGCTTTGATACCTCGGACTTGTCGTTCACTAGGGCGTCCGCGTAGAGTCGCGATGCTTCCTCTATAAAGCTTCTGTAAAGCTCTTCGCGCTGTGATGTGGCCCGCAGGCTGTGACGGACGCGGTCCTTGCGGCGCTGGGTCACCCAGCCGGTGACGATCGACGCCAGCGTACCGGAAGCCGATCCCGAGAACGACGCAAGCGCGGGAATATAGAACATATCCATCTTCGTATCTCCTTGATGGCGGCTCGCATGCAGCCGCCGGATGCAGCTACTTGCTTCCATTGGCCACCGGGCCGGCGCTTTGCTCGAAGACCGATCGGCAGGCGTCGCTGAGATCGGACTTGTTCTGCCTTGGGCAGTGCTCGACCCTGGCAGGATCGGGGATGTAGCTGATGCGGAGTCTGAAGGCATCGGGCGCACACGCGGCCCTCTGCCCGGGGGTGCCGCGATTGTCCTGCGCAGCAGCGGTTGTGGCGCAAAGCAACAATGCCAGCACTTCGGTAGGACGTGCGATTTTCGAAATCATAGCTCATCACTCCTTTGATGGATCATGTTTGCGATTTCGCTCGACGCGGGCCTGCGAGGGAAGCGCCGGTTTTCAGCGACATACGGCCCTCACAAGAAGCTGAGCGGGACGTGTGAGCCGATTTCCTTGACAGGCTCATTCGTGCCTTATATAAACTATACCGTATAGTTTAGTTCGTCAACCCAGAATGTGAACCGGCCTTCACAGAAAGCAGGCCACGCGAGCCCGAGCAGATCGAAAAACTCGCAAATGGCCCGAACCCGTCAAAAAGAGAGCACGCATGAACTTTCAGCCTCGACCACACCTGATGACTACAGAACGGCGACTGCCTTTCGAGTGCGTTACCCTGCTGTTGCAGGGGGGCGGCGCGCTCGGGGCGTATCAGGGAGGCGTCTACGAGGCGCTGGCGGAAGCCGACATCCATCCGGACTGGGTCGCCGGCATCTCGATCGGTGCGATAAACGCCGCCATCATTGCCGGCAACCCGCCCAATTCCCGCGTCGAGAGGCTGCGCCAATTCTGGGCGCATGTGACGTCGAGCGCCCCCTGGGATTGGCTCGGCAATCCCTTCGGTGATTTGGCGAGGAGTGACGACACGCGCAATCTTCTCAACCAGATGAGTGCCAATCTCGCGATCGCCTGCGGCGCCGCGGGCTTCTTCTCTGCGCGGTCCGTGGTGCCATGGCTCCAACCGGGCGGAACGCTCGGGGCAACCAGCTTCTATGACACCGGCGACCTCAAGCACACGCTTGAGCGCCTGGTGGATTTTGATCGCCTCAATGCCGGAATGACGCGCTTCAGTGCGGGCGCGGTCAATGTCAGGACCGGCAATTTTGTCTACTTCGATACCAACACCCACAAGATCACCCCGGAGCATGTCATGGCGAGCGGGGCGCTGCCACCCGGCTTTCCGGCGGTCGAGATCGATGGCGAGCACTACTGGGACGGCGGCCTCGTGTCCAACACGCCGCTACAGTGGGTGATCGAGAGCAATCCCCGTCGCGAGGATACGCTCGCATTTCAGGTCGATCTCTGGAGCTCGCATGGCGCGCTGCCACGCAATCTGGCGGAAGTCGCCACTCGGCACAAAGAGATTCAGTTCTCAAGCCGCACGCGCGCGAGCACCGGTCAATTCAAGAGCGTGCACCGCGTCCAGCGTGCAATCGCGGCGCTGCTGCGCCGGCTTCCTCCCGATATCGGGGAGAATGATGATCTGGAGATCCTCAGATCGGTCGCCAGCGACAAGGTCTACAACATCATCCACCTGATCTACCGGGCACAGAACTACGAAGGCCACTCGAAGGACTACGAGTTTTCCCGGCTGTCGATGCAGGACCATTGGCGCGCGGGATATCACGATGCCGTCCGCACGCTTCGTCATCCCGAAGTTCTTGCTCGCCCCACGAGCCTGGACGGTGTCTTCACGTTCGATCTCGAACGTGACGGTCGCGAGTAGGCAATCCCGCAAAACCCAAGACAAGAGGATTAGAACATGCGTGAGAAAGAAGTACTGGAGCGTGCCTTCGCGATGCCGCTTACGAGCCCGTCTTACCCCCCCGGCCCGTATCGGTTCGTTAACCGCGAATATCTGATCATCACATACCGGACCGATCCGGCAAAGCTGCGTGCAGTTGTGCCGGCACCGCTCGAACTCGACGAGCGCGAGGCGCTGGTAAAGTATGAATTCATCCGTATGCCGGATTCAAACGGGTTTGGCGACTACACAGAGAGCGGTCAGGTGATTCCAGTCTCGTTCCGCGGCCGCAGGGGCGGCTACACCCACTGCATGTTCCTTAACGACGAGGGACCGATCGCCGGCGGCCGCGAACTCTGGGGCTTTCCCAAGAAACTGGCGCAGCCGACGTTGCGAACGGAAATCGACGCGCTCGTCGGAACCCTGGACTACGGGCCGCTTCGGGTCGCGACCGGCACGATGGGCTACAAGCACCGCGAGGCCGACCTCGGGCAAGTCAAAGCTTCGCTCGCGGCTCCGAACTTCCTGCTCAAGATCATTCCGCATGTTGACGGCACGCCGCGCATCTGCGAGCTGGTCGAATATCATCTCGAGGACGTCGCGATAAAGGGCGCGTGGACCGGGCCAGCGGCGCTCCACCTGTTCCCTCACGCCCTGGCACCCGTCGCCGAGCTACCCGTGCTCGAGGTGGTCTCCGCGATCCACATCCTTGCCGACCTGACGCTCGGCATGGGCGAGGTCGTGCACGACTATTTGCGGCAGCCAAGCCGTCAGACGCCGCGCATTGACGATATGGCTTTAGCGACTTGATGCCAATCGTGCACGGAGCTGCGGCTGGGGACGCCGCTTCTTTGTTTTGACCGTGGAGTGCTTCCTGGAGTTCAAATCGTCTTGCGAACGCGAAGTGCAATGCTTCGGCACGAGAAGCAACGGCGTAAGGACCCTCCCTCATTTACCTGTGCTTCGGTAGCAGGATTCCTCGCACCAGATGATCGGCCGAGATGCGGCCCGGACCCCAAGCCATGATCCCGAGCGCCATCGCCGCCCAAGTGAGATGGATCGGCCAGCCGTCGGGCACGGTGAGTTCGACAATGATGGTCATGAACAGCAGCCCGAGGGCGGCAAAGCGGGTGGCCAAGCCGAGCACCAGCAGCACCGGAAAGGTGATCTCGCCGCAGCCGGACATGAAGGCCATCACCGTGGGCAGCGGATAGTGATAAGGGCCGCCGGGAAGGTGCAGCATGAACTCATCCGTGAAGAGGGTGACCGCGGTATCATTGAGCCTCCCAAAGCCCTCCCATTTGAGGATACCGGACTTCCAGAATGGCACGGCCAGTGCCAAGCGCATGACGAGTTGAACCAGCGACGGCATCTGGACCAAGTGGATGGCCTTACCGGCAAGGATGCCGACCCCAGGTCGCTCACTCGCGCCGTAGTGTTGATCGATGAC
>NZ_JAFAVV010000566.1 GCF_019242285.1 Bradyrhizobium sp. | reverse complement strand
CGTTTGCGACGACATGCGGATGGAGTGGCGCCTCGGCCCCTCCGACAGCAGTGCAGGCCTAGCCGAAACGCGCGGTCCCGAGTTACCCTCGCGGTCTTGAAAGACCGAGGGTTGGAATCGGATGAGCGTTGAAGAGGGGCCGTGCGCTCGCGTTCTCGTGCCGGCCGGTGTGCTCGGATGGGGCGTTCGCGCCGAGGAGATCGAGACCGGACTGGTGCAGGCGCCGCATGCGATGCGCTCGACGCCGGTTCGACTGACAGCGGGCCGGCCTACCTCGCGACGGGCCGGTCGAAATACTCCTGTGGCGCGTCCGGCTGCGACATGACGGTGGACGAAACGCTTGAGATCGTGCTGGAGGTCGCGCGCGAGCAGAATGAGGTGCCCCGGATCGCGGTGATGGAAACGCTTCGAGGTCAAGTCGCTGAACATGGTCAAGATCTCCTACCCGCGCACCCCGCCGCAGGGCGGGGTAGAGGAGCGGGACATGCACAGCGGCCAGCAATTCGTGCCGCTGCTGGAACTCGGACGAAATCGGTAGCAACGGCACCAGCTCCGCAGCCCCGGCCTTTTCCGCTTCCGTGCATTGCGGTAGAAGCGGCGCCGAACGTCGTCCCCTTGCAGTGAGGCACTCATGACCGCCATCGTCGACATCATCGGCCGCGAAATCCTCGACAGCCGCGGCAACCCGACCGTGGAGGTCGATGTCGTGCTGGAGGACGGCTCGATCGGCCGCGCCGCCGTGCCCTCCGGCGCCTCGACGGGGGCCCATGAGGCGGTCGAACTCCGTGACGGAGACAAGTCGCGCTATCTCGGCAAGGGCGTCCGCAAGGCGGTAGAGGCCGTCAACGGCGAAATCTACGAGGCGCTCGCCGACCAGGCGGCCGAGGACCAGGTCCTGATCGACCAGACCATGATCGAGCTCGACGGCACCGCCAACAAGAGCCGGCTCGGCGCCAACGCCATTCTCGGCGTCTCGCTGGCCTGCGCCAAGGCGGCCGCGATCTCCTTCGACATGCCGCTCTATCGCTATGTCGGCGGCACCTCGGCGCGGACCCTGCCGGTGCCGATGATGAACATCGTCAATGGCGGCGTGCATGCCGACAACCCGATCGACTTCCAGGAATTCATGATCATGCCGGTCGGCGCCAAGACCTTCGCCGACGCGCTGCGCTGCGGCTCGGAGATCTTCCACACGCTCCGCGGCGAATTGAAGAAGGCCGGCCACAACACCAATGTCGGCGACGAGGGCGGCTTCGCGCCGAACCTCCCGTCCGCCGATGCCGCGCTCGATTTCGTCATGAGCGCGATCGGCAAGGCCGGCTACAAGGCGGGAAGGGACGTGATGCTGGCGCTCGATTGCGCCGCCACCGAGTTCTTCAAGGACGGCAATTATGTCTATGGCGGCGAGAACAAGACCCGCTCGCGCTCCGAACAGGCGAAATACCTCGCCGACCTGGTCGCGCGCTATCCGATCGTCTCGATCGAGGACGGCATGTCCGAGGACGACATGGACGGCTGGAAGGAACTGACCGGCCTGATCGGCGCCAAGTGCCAGCTCGTCGGCGACGATCTGTTCGTCACCAATGTGAAGCGGCTGGCCGACGGCATCAGGAACGGCCGCGCCAACTCCATCCTGATCAAGGTCAACCAGATCGGCACGCTGACTGAGACGCTGAGCGCGGTCGAGATGGCCTACAAGGCGGGCTACACCGCGGTGATGTCGCACCGTTCCGGCGAGACCGAGGACTCGACCATCGCCGACCTCGCGGTCGCGACCAATTGCGGGCAGATCAAGACCGGATCGCTGGCGCGCTCCGACCGCACCTCGAAATACAACCAGCTCCTGCGGATCGAGGAGCAGCTCGGCAAGCAGGCGAAATATGCCGGCAAGGGCGCGCTGAAGGCGCTGGCGTGAATGTCGTCGGATAAGAAAACGAAGAGGGACGGGAGGAGATTGTCATGACTGAAGGTGCAAGCGGCCTGCAATTGCGCTCGCTGATCAGGAAGAGCGGCGAGCTGGAAATCTCGCTCGTGAACGTGCCGACGCCCGAGCCGGCCGAGGACGCAGTCGTGGTCCGGGTCGAGGCGACGCCGATCAACCCGTCGGATCTCGGTCTGCTGGTCGGCGCGGCCGACATGAGCACCGTAAAGGCATCCGGGACCAAGGAGGCTCCCGTCATCACCGCCGCGGTGCCGGACGCGGCGATGAAAGCGATGGCGGGACGGCTCGACCAGTCCATGTCCGTCGGCAACGAGGGCGCCGGCGTCGTGATCAGGACCGGCGCCTCCGAGGCCGCCAAGGCGCTGATGGGCAAGACGGTTTCCATGATCGGCGGCGCCATGTATGCGCAGTACCGCTGCGTCAAGGTCAGCGATTGCATGCCGTTGCCGGAGGGCACGACGGCGGCCGAGGGCGCCTCCTGGTTCGTCAATCCGCTCACCGCACTCGGCATGACCGAGACCATGAAGCGCGAGGGCCACAAGGCGCTGGTGCATACCGCGGCCGCCTCCAATCTCGGGCAGATGCTCAACAAGATCTGCCTTAAGGACCGCATCCCGCTGGTCAACATCGTGCGCAGCGCGGCTCAGGCCGACATCCTGCGCAAGATCGGGGCGAAGCACATCGTCGATTCCAGCTCGCCGGGCTTCATGGACGAGCTCACCGAGGCGCTCACCGAAACCGGGGCGACCATCGCCTTCGACGCGATCGGCGGCGGGCGGCTCGCGGGCCAGATCCTCACCTGCATGGAGGCCGCGATCAACCGGAGCGCCGCGGCCTATAGCCGCTACGGCTCGAGCGTGCACAAGCAGGTCTATATCTACGGCAGCCTCGATACGCGGCCGGTCGAGCTGAACCGCGCGTTCGGCATGGCCTGGGGCGTCGGCGGCTGGCTGTTGACGCCGTTCCTGATCAAGATCGGCCGCGCCGAGGGACAGCGGCTCAGGGAGCGCGTGGCAGCCGAGCTCAAGACCACGTTCGCCAGCCACTACACCAAGGTGGTCTCGCTGCCGGAGGCGCTCGACCCCGCCAACGTCGCCGTCTACGGCAAGCGCGCCACCGGCGAGAAATTCCTGATCAATCCACACAAGGCCGGATAATTGTCACCGCCTCTTGAGCTCGCGCCATCGCAGGCGGACCGCACCAACTGGCGGACCGCCCCCTTCAGCCGGTGGGCGTTCCAGAACATCCGCTCGATCCTTGGGGTCTCCGACATCGAGAGTGCACCGGGCAGCGGCTGGGCGCTTCCTGAAAGCCCGGCCTCGTTCGACGCCTTCAGCCTGCGCCTGCCGAGCGGCTCGACGCTCGATCTGCCGGGCTTCCTGCAGGCGACCGCGACCGACGGGCTTCTACTTCTGCACCACGGCCGCATCGCGTTCGAATTCTACGCCGGCGGCATGGCGCGCGAGACGCCGCACATCCTGATGTCGGCGACCAAGTCGATCACCGGGCTGATGGTCGGCCTTCTCGAGGCGCGCGGGGAGCTGGAGGTCGATGCCGAGGTGTCGCGCTACGTTCCCGAGATCGCGGCGGGCCCCTATCAAGGCGCGACCGTCCGCGACCTCCTGGACATGCGTACCGGCATCGTGCTCGACGAGGAGGCCTTGCGCGCCTATGCCACCGCGAGCGGCTGGGAGCCCTTGGCGCCCGGCGAGACGGCGGACCTGCACGGCTTCTTCGCGCACCTCGCCGTGCCGTACCAGCCGCATGGCGGGCCGTTCAGCTATGTCTCGCCCAACACCGATCTGCTCGGCTGGGTGATCGAGCGCGCGGCCGGGCGAAGCTTTGCCAGTCTGGTCGGTACGCTGCTGTGGAAACCGATGGGTGCGAGCGGCGAGACCTTCATCACCGTCGACGACAAGGACGCGCCGCGCTGCACCGGCGGCTTTTGCGCGACCTTGCGTGACTTCGCGCGCCTGGGTCAGCTCGTGCTGATGAACGGCCGCCGCGATTCCAACCAGATTGTCTCCGAGCGCTGGATCGACGACATCAGGACCAATGGCGATGCGGGCGCCTGGCGCGACGGCCAGTGGCGCGACAGCTTTGCCGCAATCAGCCGGAACATGCGCTATCGCAGCGGCTGGTACGTCATCGACGACGCGCCGCAGATCCTGTTCGCGATGGGCATCCACGGCCAGAACCTGTTCGTGGATGCCGCCAACGCAATGGTGATCGCCAAGCTCTCGAGCCAGGCCCAGCCGATCGAGCCGCAGTCGATCTGGCTGACCCACAAGGCGGTCGCGGAGTTCGCCCGCTGCCTCGGCTGCACGGGCTAGGCGCCGCACTGTACCTATTTCATGCACTTGCATCTTGTTCGCGGTCCGGCTAGGGGAAGAGACCAGTCACCCGTGCACGCGAAGGGAAATCCATGGCCCACCACCACATCGTCGTCATCGTCGGCAGCCTGCGCAAGGAGAGCTTTTCGCTCAAGCTCGCCAACGCCCTGCCAAAGCTCGCGCCCGCAAGCCTCGCGCTCGAGATCGTCACGCTGCATGGCCTATCCTTCTTCAATCAGGACCTCGAGGCGGCCCCGCCTGCCGACTGGCTGGCGTTCCGGGAGAAGCTGCAGAAATCGAACGGCGTCCTGTTCGTCACCCCCGAATACAACCGCTCGATCCCGGGCGTGCTCAAGAACGCGATCGACGTCGGCTCGCGGCCCTATGGCAAAAGCTCGTTCCTGGGCAAGCCGATCGGCATCATCGGCAATGCGCCTGGGCAGCTTGGCGGCGTCAGCGCCGTCAAGCACTTGCAGAACATACTGCCGGGGATTTCCGGGCCGATCCTGGGGCAGCCTGAAATCTACTTGAACCAGGTCGGCGATGCCTGTGATGCGCACGGTGAATTGACCAAGGAGCCGGTCCAGAAGCTGCTGCAGCAATATCTCGAGGCCTATGCGGCTTTCGTCGAGCGGGTCAACAAGTAGCCCACTGAACGAGGCCGCCGCGCCACTGTGCTTAGCAAAGCATTAACCGGGCGGGCGCATGGTCCCGCCCATGGTCTCCCGCTCGCGCCTCAAATCCATCCTCACCGGGGTTGCCCTTTATACCGTGGCGGCGGCCATGGTCGGCTATTTCGGCGTCAATGCCTACACCGGCAAATACGGCCTCAACGCCCGGCAGGAGCTCGACCAGGAGATCATCGCGCTGACCTCCGAGCTGGCGCGGCTGAAGCAGGAACGGGCAGACAGCGAGCATCGGGTGTCGCTATTGCGTTCCGATCGGCTCGATCCGGACATGCTCGATGAGCGTGCGCGCTTCCAGCTCGACTATGCCAATCCGCACGACCTGGTCCGGATGAGCGGTCCGGATCGGACTCGCTAGAGTATTTCCCGGAAAAGCGGGACACCGGTTTTCCGAAAGGAAATGCGACAGACAACGAATCCAGAGCGCCTTCTGCGCTGCCTGAGCTTTCAGCGTCAAGCTAAACTGAAAGCGTTCTGGACGGCCGGATTTCAAAAAAACAGTGATTTGATTGCGAAAGTTTCGTGTCGCATTGCACTGCGACATGCATGGCCGGGCTCTTGATGCCTCCAAGCAATCCTTTCCTTGCCACTGTGAGTTGGGATAGAGAGGCGCAATCACGATCTGATCGGGAATTGCCATGGCTGCCCCCAAGAAAAGCGTCGTCAAAGAGGCCGAGCAGGAGAAGGGGAGCGAGGCTCCGCTCGAATTCACCAAAGAGCAGGAGCTTGCCGCGCTGCGCGACATGCTGCTGATCCGGCGCTTCGAGGAGAAGGCCGGCCAGCTCTACGGCATGGGTGCGATCGGCGGCTTCTGCCATCTCTATATCGGCCAGGAGGCCGTGGTGGTGGGGATGCAGATGGCCCTGAAAAAGGGCGACCAGGTGATAACGGGGTACCGGGACCACGGTCACATGCTGGCCTGCGGCATGGATGCCAAGGGCGTGATGGCCGAGCTGACCGGCCGCCGCGGCGGCTATTCCAAGGGCAAGGGCGGCTCGATGCACATATTCAGCAAGGCCGAGAACTTCTACGGCGGCCACGGCATCGTCGGCGCGCAGGTGTCGCTCGGGACCGGCCTCGCCTTCGCCAATCACTACCGCAGCAACGATTCCGTGAGCGTCACCTATTTCGGCGATGGCGCCGCCAATCAGGGCCAGGTCTACGAGAGCTTCAACATGGCGGAGCTGTGGAAGCTGCCGGTCGTCTATGTGATCGAGAACAACCGCTACGCCATGGGCACCTCGGTCACCCGTTCCTCCGCGCAGACCGATTTCTCCAAGCGCGGCGTCTCGTTCAACATCCCCGGCGAGCAGGTCGACGGCATGGATGTGCGCGCGGTCAAGGCCGCGGGCGACAATGCGATCGCCTGGTGCCGCGCCGGCAAGGGTCCCTATATCCTGGAGATGCAGACCTATCGCTATCGCGGTCACTCGATGTCGGATCCCGCCAAGTACCGCACCCGCGAGGAGGTCGAGAAAGTCCGCCACGACCAGGATCCGATCGAGCAGGTCCGCAATCGGCTCCTGGCGGCGAAAGTCGGCGAGGATGAATTGAAGGCGATCGACGCGCACGCGCGCGAGATCGTCAATGCGGCGGCCGATTTCGCCCAGCATGATCCCGAGCCGGAGACCTCCGAGCTTTACACCGACGTCTATCGCTGAGCGGCGCAAGCTGATTTCGGAGTTCCCATGCCCATTCAAGTGCTGATGCCTGCGCTGTCGCCCACCATGGAGAAGGGCAACCTCGCCAAATGGCTGAAGAAGGAAGGCGACACCATCAAGTCCGGTGATGTCATCGCCGAGATCGAGACCGACAAGGCGACCATGGAGGTCGAGGCGACCGACGAGGGCAAGCTTGGCAGGATCCTGATCCCCGAGGGCACCGCAGACGTCGCGGTCAACACGCCGATCGCCACGATCCTGGCCGACGGCGAGAGCGCCGCCGATCTCGGCAAGGCGTCGTCGCCGGCCAAACAGGAGAAGGCGGCGGAGTCTGCGCCGCCTGCCCAGGCCAAGGCGGAGGCGCCAGCCCCGGCCGACAAGTCCGGCGGCGGGCCCGAGAAGAAGGCGCCGGCCGCGCCGCAGGCGGTCGCCGAGCCCGATCCGGACGTGCCCGCGGGCACCGAGATGGTAACCATGACCATCCGCGAGGCGCTGCGCGACGCCATGGCGGAGGAGATGCGGCGCGATGGCGACGTCTTCGTGATGGGCGAGGAGGTTGCCGAATATCAGGGCGCCTACAAGGTCACGCAGGGCCTGTTGCAGGAGTTTGGCGCCAAGCGCGTGATCGACACGCCGATCACCGAGCACGGCTTTGCCGGCGTCGGCATCGGCGCTGCCATGGCCGGGTTGAAGCCGATCGTCGAATTCATGACCTTCAACTTCGCCATGCAGGCGATGGACCAGATCATCAACTCCGCCGCCAAGACGCTCTATATGTCCGGCGGCCAGATGGGCTGCTCGGTCGTGTTTCGCGGCCCGAACGGTGCCGCCGCCCGGGTCGCGGCCCAGCACAGTCAGGATTATGCCGCGTGGTACTCGCAGATTCCCGGATTGAAGGTGGTCGCGCCGTTCTCGGCCGCGGACTACAAGGGCCTGCTCAAGGCCGCGATCCGTGATCCCAATCCGGTGATCTTCCTCGAGAACGAGGTGCTGTACGGCCATTCCGGCGAGGTGCCGAAGCTCGACGACTATGTGATACCGATCGGCAAGGCGCGCGTGGTGCGGCAGGGCGCTCACGTCACCATCATCTCCTGGTCGCATGGCATGACCTACGCGCTGAAGGCCGCCGAAGAACTCGCCAAGGAAGGCATCGAGGCCGAGGTGATCGATCTGCGCACGCTGAAGCCGCTCGACACCGACACCCTCGTCGCCTCCGTGAAGAAGACCGGCCGCGCCGTGACGGTGGAGGAGGGCTGGCAGCAGAACGGCGTTGGCGCAGAGATCTGTGCCCGCCTGATGGAGCACGCCTTCGACTATCTGGATGCGCCCGTGCTGCGTGTCTCCGGAAAGGATGTGCCGATGCCCTATGCGGCGAACCTGGAAAAGCTCGCGCTGCCGTCGGCTGCCGAGGTGGTCGAGGCCGCCAAGACCGTCTGTTATCGGTGATCCATGTCGGGACCCAAGGAACAGCCTTTGCCGCCCGATGTGATCGGCCGTGACGACGCCACCGAGGTGCTGCGTGCCTTCGTGATCGACGGCGGCCTTTCCATCGCCTTCCAGCGCGCCTTCGAGGAGCCCGACATCTGGGGCATGCTGCTCGTCGATATCGCCCGCCACGCCGCGCGCGCCTATGCCCACGAGAGCGAGTACAGCGAGGAAGAGGCGCTCCAGCGCATCATCGACATGTTCGAGGCCGAGATCGACCGCCCGACCGATCCGGGCCGCACGACGCCCCGCTCGCAGCAAGGTCACTGACGATGCCGATCAATATCCTGATGCCCGCGCTGTCGCCGACGATGGAGAAGGGCAACCTCGCCAAATGGCTGAAGAAGGAAGGCGACCAGGTCAAGTCCGGCGACGTGATCGCCGAGATCGAGACCGACAAGGCGACCATGGAGGTCGAGGCCGTCGAGGAGGGCACGATCGCCAAGATCGTGGTGCCCGAGGGCACGCAGGACGTCGCGGTCAATGATGTCATCGCGGTGCTGGCCGGCGACGGCGAGGACGTGAAGGCCGCGGGGGCAGGGGCCGCCAAGCCGGCGCCGAAGGCTGCGGAACCGCCAGCGCCGCCCAAGGCGGCCGAAGCGCCCAAGCCGGCACCTGCGCCGGCCGCCGCGTCGCCGAAGCCGGCCGCCGCTCCGGCACCTCAGGCCGCGAGTCCCGCGTCGCAAGTCAATGGTCACGGCCGCATCTTCTCCTCGCCGCTGGCGCGGCGGCTGGCGAAAGGTGCAGGCATCGAGCTGTCGCGCATCATGGGATCGGGGCCGCATGGCCGCATCATCGCCCGCGACGTCGAGGAAGCGAAATCCGGCAGGGGCCTGAAAGCGCCCGCCGCGGCGCCCACGGCAGCGCCGGCGCTGGCCCCGTCTATGTCCGACAAGCAGATCCTGGCGCTGTACGAGCCCGGCTCCTACGAGATCGTGCCGCATGACAACATGCGCCGCACCATCGCCCAGCGCCTGACCGCGGCGGTGCAGAGCGTCCCGACCTTCTATCTCACGATCGACTGCGACATCGGCAAGCTGCTCGCCGCGCGCGAGGAGGTCAACGCCGCCGCGCCCAAGGACAAGGAGAAGAAGCCGCTCTACAAGCTCTCGGTGAACGACTTCGTCATCAAGGCGATGGCGGTCGCGATGCAGAAGATTCCAGACTGCAACGTGAGCTGGACCGAAGGCGGCATGCTCAAGCACAAGCATTCCGACATCGGGGTGGCAGTGGCGATGCCGGGCGGGTTGATCACGCCGATCATCCGCAAGGCCGAGACCAAGACGCTGTCGGCGATCTCGAACGAGATGAAGGACTTTGCCGCCCGCGCCAGGGCGCGCAAGCTCAAGCCCGACGAGTACCAGGGCGGCACGACGGCGATCTCCAACCTCGGCATGTACGGCATCAAGGACTTCACCGCCGTGATCAACCCGCCGCATGCGACCATCCTCGCGGTCGGCACCAGCGAGGAGCGGGCGGTGGTGCGCAGTGGCAAGATCGAGATCGCCCACATCATGAGCGTGACCCTGTCCTGCGATCACCGCGCGGTCGACGGCGCGCTCGGCGCCGAGCTGATCGGCGCCTTCAGGCAGCTGATCGAAAATCCCGTGATGATGATGGTGTAAGGGAGGCGCCGTCATTGCGAGCGCAGCAAAGCGTCCTAGGGTGGGCCAAGGTGCGAAGCGCCGTGCCCATGCGTCAAGCTTGCCGTTTGGCGGTGGGCACGCCTCGCTTTGCCCACCCTGCAAATCCAAGCTGAGAGCGGAGCCGAAATGGCCGACACCTCCTTCGACGTCATCATCATCGGCTCCGGTCCCGGCGGCTATGTCACCGCGATCCGATCGGCGCAGCTCGGCTTCAAGACCGCGATCGTCGAGAAGGCCTATCTCGGCGGCATCTGCCTGAACTGGGGCTGCATTCCGACCAAGGCGCTGTTACGCTCGGCGGAAATCTTCCACTACATGCAGCATGCCAAGGATTACGGCCTGTCGGCGGAGAAGGTCGGCTTTGATGCCAAGGCCGTGGTGCAGCGCTCGCGCGGGGTGTCAAAGCGCCTCAATGACGGCGTCGGCTTCCTGATGAAGAAGAACAAGGTTTCCGTCATCTGGGGCGAGGCCGCGATCGATGCGCCGGGCAAGGTGACCGTGAAGAAATCGCCGGTCGAGGCGCCGAAGGGCGCGCTCGGCGAAGGCGCCTATCAGGCAAAGCACATCATCCTGGCGACCGGGGCGCGGCCGCGCGTACTGCCCGGACTCGAGCCGGACAACAAGCTGGTCTGGACCTATTTCGAGGCGATGGTGCCGGAGCGGATCCCGAAGTCGCTGCTGGTGGTCGGCTCCGGCGCGATCGGCATCGAGTTCGCCTCGTTCTTCCACACCATGGGTTCGGACGTCACGGTGGTCGAGGTGCTGCCGCAGATCCTGCCCGTGGAGGATGCCGAGATTGCCGGCCTCGCGCGAAAACGCTTCGAGAAGCAGGGGATCAAGATCCTGACCTCGACCAAAGTGTCAAAGCTCGAGAAGAAGGCCGACAGCGTCGTCGCGACCATCGATGACGGCAAGAAGCAGCAAGCCGCGGAGTTCGAGCGCGTCATCTCCGCGGTCGGCGTCGTCGGCAACATCGAGAATCTCGGGCTGGAGAAGCTCGGCGTGAAGACTGACCGCGGCGTCATCGTCGTCGATGGTCATTGCAAGACCAACGTGCCGGGCATCTACGCGATCGGCGACGTCGCAGGTCCCCCGATGCTGGCGCACAAGGCCGAGCATGAGGGCGTGATCTGCGTCGAGGCCATCAAGGGCCTCAACCCGCACGCGATGGACAAGAACCTGATCCCCGGCTGCACCTATTGCAACCCGCAGGTCGCCTCCGTCGGCCTGACCGAGGCCAAGGCGAAGGAGGGCGGGCGCGAGATTCGCGTCGGCCGCTTCCCCTTCGTCGGCAACGGCAAGGCGATCGCGCTCGGTGAGGACCAGGGGCTGCTCAAGGTGGTCTTCGACAAGAAGACCGGCCAGCTCCTCGGCGCGCACATGATCGGCGCCGAGGTCACCGAGCTGATCCAGGGCTATGTGGTGGCGATGAACCTGGAGACGACGGAAGAGGAATTGATGCACACGGTGTTCCCGCACCCGACGCTGTCGGAGATGATGAAGGAAGCCGTGCTGGACGCCTATGGGCGGGTGTTGAATATTTGATGCCGCCGTCATTGCGAGCGCAAGCGAAGCAATCAGCCTGTCCGCTTGCGGCGCCGTGGATTGCTTCGTCGCTGGCGCTCCTCGCAATGATGCGCAAACCGCTAGAGAGAAGCATTCAGTGCAAGACAACGACAACCTGACCATCGAGCGTCCGACCTTCGTCACCCATCTCGAATGCTCGCTCGAAGGCGATCATTATCCCGCCGACCGGATCCATAACCTCTCGAAGGCCGGCAAGCCGCTGCTGGTGCGCTACGACCTCGCCGGCGTGAAGCAGGCGCTGACCAAGGACGCGCTCGCCGAACGACCCGCCGACCTGTGGCGCTACCGCGAGCTGCTGCCGGTGCGCAAATGCAAAGACATCGTCAGCCTCGGCGAGGTGACGACGCCGCTGATCCGGCTGCCGAAGCTCGCGAACAAGCTCGGCGGCGGCGAGATCATCGTCAAGGATGAGGGGCGGCTGCCGACAGGCTCGTTCAAGGCGCGCGGTCTCGTGATGGCGGTGTCGATGGGCAAGGCACTCGGCATCCGCCACATGGCGATGCCGACCAACGGCAATGCCGGCGCGGCGCTCGCGGCCTATGCCACTGCTTGCGGCATCCGGACCACGATCTTCTGTCCGGCCGACACGCCGGAGGTGAATGTCAGCGAGATCGAATTGCAGGGCGCGACCGTCTATCGTGTCAACGGCCTGATCGATGATTGCGGCAAGATCGTCGGCGAAGGCAAGGCCACGGCCGGATGGTTCGACACCTCGACCTTGAAGGAGCCGTATCGCATCGAGGGCAAGAAGACGATGGGGCTCGAGCTCGCCGAGCAGCTCGGCTGGGACGTGCCCGACGTCATCTTCTATCCGACCGGTGGCGGCACCGGGCTGATCGGGATGTGGAAGGCGTTCGCGGAGCTGGAGGCGATTGGGTTCATCGGAAGCAGGCGCCCGCGCATGATCGCGGTGCAGGCGGCCGGCTGCGCTCCGATGGTGCGCGCCTTCGAGAACGGAACCGAGCATGCGCCGCGCTGGGAGGATGCCCAGACCATCGCGTCGGGCATCCGCGTGCCGCAGGCGGTCGGAGATTTTCTGATCCTGCGTGCGGTGCGCGAGAGCAAGGGATTTGCCATCGCAGTGACGGACGAGAAGATCTCTTCTGCGCTCAACGAAGTCGCTCGCGAGGAGGGCCTGCTCCTGTGCCCCGAGGGCGCAGCAACCTACGCCGCCTACCGGCAGAGCCTCGCCGACGGCCGTGTCAGCAAAAGTGATCGCGTGATGTTGTTCAACTGCGCGACCGGTCTCAAATACCCGTTGCCGCCGGTGACGCGCATGCTTGATCGTCGCCAGCCGATCGACTACGCGAAGCTCTAAGAGGGGTTTTGACACCCTCAAAGGAGAGGGTGATGTGGAAATCCGTGCTCGCCGCGCTGATCGCGGCCTTCGCCTTCGCCGGCCATGCCGCGGCCGACCAGTTCCCCTCCCGCCCCATCACGGTCATCGTGCCGTTCGCCGCCGGCGGACCGTCCGACGCAATGGCGCGCATTCTCGGCGAACGCATGAAGACGGCGCTCGGCCAGCCGCTGTTGATCGAGAACGTGACGGGAGCGGGCGGCTCGATCGGCGTCGGCCGTGCCGTGCACGCGGCGGCGGATGGCTACACTATCAGTTTCGGCCATCTCGGCACCCATGTCGCCAATGGCGCGATCTACAAGCTCCCCTACGATCTGGTGGCCGATCTCGAGCCGGTGGTGCTGCTGCCGAGCAACCCGATGATCATCGTCTCCAACAACAAGGTGCCGGCGAAATCGCTCCAGGAGCTCTTGGCCTGGCTCAAGTCAAGACCTTCGCCGGCCAATGCCGGGACGGCCGGCGCAGGGTCGGGCAGCCACATCGCGGGGCTGTATTTCGAGAACATCACCGGCATAAAGCTGCAATACGTGCCGTATCGCGGCACCGCCCCCGCCATGAACGATTTGGTGGCCGGCCAGATTGATCTGATGATCGACCAGACCTCCAATTCCATCAACCAGGTGCGGGCCGGGACGATCCGCGCCTACGCCATCACCGACGACAAGCGGGTCGATTCGGCCCCCGATATCCCGACCACGGATGAAGCGGGGCTGCCCGGCTTTCACATGACCTTGTGGTCGGGTCTGTGGGTGCCGAAGGGCACGCCGAGCGAGATCGTGGCGAAGCTCAACGCCGCGGCAGTCGAGGCGCTGAACGACCCCACGGTGAAGGGTCAGTTCGACAATCTGGGCTTGCAGATGCCTCCAGCCGGCCAGACAACTCCGGAAGCGCTCGGCGCCTGGCAGCAATCCGAGATTGCGAAGTGGTGGCCGGTGCTCAAGACGGCTCACGTTTCAGTCGAGTGAATATTTACCTACAACCTGAAAGCTAATCTGGGTTGCCATTCCGCCACGATTGTTGCGAGATTGCAACATTGCGCGAACATTTGGCTTACGTACGCACCGCTCCTCACTGGCGCCGCTATTTTGCCACACCCTGCTAGGAAATGGTTTGTACCGCTGGCGATCCTGCAAGGTGAATCGCAATGGTTGTGATCGAGAGGGCCGGCGGCGCGGAAACGGGGCGATGGACGCCAAGACCAACATCAAGCAGAGGTTGCCGAGCCGTCATGTGACGGAAGGGCCCGAGCGCGCGCCGCATCGGTCGTATCTCTACGCGATGGGTCTGACGACGGAGCAGATTCATCAGCCGTTCGTCGGCGTGGCGTCGTGCTGGAACGAGGCCGCGCCCTGCAACATCGCGCTGATGCGCCAGGCCCAAGCGGTCAAGAAGGGTGTGGCGGCGCGCGGCGGCACGCCGCGTGAATTCTGCACCATCACGGTCACCGACGGCATCGCGATGGGCCATGACGGCATGCGCTCCTCGCTGCCCTCGCGCGAATGCATCGCCGATTCGGTCGAGCTCACGGTGCGCGGCCACGCCTATGACGCGCTGGTCGGGCTTGCCGGCTGCGACAAGTCGCTGCCCGGCATGATGATGGCGATGTGCCGGCTCAACGTGCCCTCGATCTTCATCTATGGCGGCTCGATCCTGCCCGGCAATTTCCGCGGCCAGCAGGTGACCGTCCAGGACATGTTCGAGGCCGTCGGCAAACACTCCGTCGGTGCGATGTCGGACGCCGATCTCGACGAGATCGAACGGGTGGCTTGCCCGTCCGCCGGCGCGTGCGGCGCGCAGTTCACCGCCAACACCATGGCGACGGTGTCCGAGGCGATCGGGCTCGCGCTGCCCTATTCGGCGGGCGCGCCGGCGCCCTACGAAATCCGCGATTCCTTCTGCATGGCCGCCGGCGAGAAGGTGATGGAGCTGATCGCGGCCAACATCCGTCCGCGCGACATCGTCACCCGCCGTTCGCTGGAGAACGCCGCGGCGGTCGTCGCGGCCTCCGGAGGCTCGACCAATGCGGCGCTGCATTTGCCTGCCATCGCGCATGAATGCGGCATCAAATTCGACCTGTTCGACGTCGCGGAAATCTTCAAAAAGACACCGTATATCGCGGATTTGAAGCCGGGCGGTCGTTATGTCGCCAAAGACCTGTTCGAAGCTGGTGGCATACCGCTTCTGATGAAAACCCTGCTCGATCACGGTCATCTCAACGGTGACTGCTTGACGGTCACTGGCCGTACGATCGCGGATAATCTCAAGGGCGTTAAATGGAATCCGCACCAGGACGTGGTGCGGCCTGCCGACAGGCCCATGACCGTTACGGGCGGGGTGGTCGGCTTGAAAGGTAATTTGGCGCCGGAAGGTGCGATAGTGAAAGTTGCGGGTATGTCGAATTTGAAATTTTCAGGACCCGCTCGCTGCTTCGATCGCGAAGAAGATGCTTTCGAGGCCGTGCAGAAGCGCACCTACAGGGAAGGCGAGGTCATCGTGATCCGCTACGAGGGGCCGCGTGGCGGTCCCGGGATGCGGGAGATGCTGGCGACCACCGCGGCGCTGACCGGACAGGGCATGGGCGGCAAGATCGCGCTGATCACCGATGGCCGGTTCTCCGGCGCGACCCGCGGCTTCTGCATCGGCCATATCGGCCCCGAGGCGGCGGTGGGTGGTCCCATCGGTCTGCTGCGGGATGGCGATCTCATCGAGATCGATGCGGTCGAGGGGACGCTTAACGTAAAGTTGAGCGACGCGGAGCTTGCCGACCGCAAGACGAGATGGCTGCCGCGCGAGACGAACCATGCGTCCGGAGCGCTCTGGAAATATGCCCAACAGGTTGGGCCGGCGGTGGCTGGGGCCGTAACCCATCCCGGCGGTGCGCACGAGAAGACGTGTTATGCGGACATCTAGTCGTATCGCAATCGCTGTGGTTCTGGGCGCCATGCCCGCGATGGCGCTTGCCTTCGACGGCTCTCCCGCCACCCAGCAGCCCACGATGCCGGGCATGACGGCGCAGGCCGGGCCGGCCGGCGCGCTGAAGAAGCCGCTCGCCGCGCCGGAGGCCAATCTCAGCGCGTTGCAATATGCCGCCGATGACGGCCAGCCCTTCGCCCAGTGGAAGCTGGGCCGGATGTATGCCGACGGCAAGGGCGTCGCCCGCGACGATCTGCGTGCCTTCGACTGGTTCAGCCGCATCGCCAATGCGCATGCCGAGGACAGCCCGTCGGCGCCGGATGCGGCCTTCATCGCCAATGCCTTCGTCGAGTTGGGGCGCTATTACCTCAACGGCATTCCCAACTCGAAAATCACGGCCGATCCGAACCGGGCGAGGGAGATGTTCTCCTATGCGGCGTCCTATTTCGGCGACGCCGACGCGCAATACGATCTGGCGATGCTGTACCTGAAGACGCCGGACGCATCGCGGGACGACTTCACCTACGGCGCGCGCTGGCTCGGACTGGCGGCGCAGAAGGGCCAGCATCAGGCCCAGGCCACGCTCGGACAGATGCTGTTCAATGGTGAGCGGCTGCCGCGCCAGGCCGCGCGCGGCCTGATGTGGCTGATGCTGGCGCGCGACGGCGCCGGTCCCGACGAGACCTGGATCAAGGAAAGCTACAACGCGGCCGTCTCCCGCGCCACCGAGGACGACCGCGCCAGGGCGCTGCAGATGCTCGAGCAGTGGGTGCGGGGCAACAAGCGCGGAAACTGACCTGCGTGCAGCTCTTGCCTTGAAATGAAAGCCGCAGCCTGGTGCTGCGGCTTTGGTTTTTTGGCTTCCACGCGACGACGCCGTGGTGTCGGGTCAGGCGGCTTCCAGGTCGAGATCCGCCCACACGGGCACATGATCAGAGGGTTTCTCCCAGGCGCGGACATAACTGTCGATCCCGACATCGACGAGACGATCGCTCGCCTGTGGCGACATCAGGAGATGGTCGATGCGCAAACCCCAGTTCTTCTGCCAGGCGCCGGCCTGGTAGTCCCAGAAGGTGTACCGGCCGGGTGCATCCGTCACCGCGCGCAGCGCATCGGTCAGCCCGAGCCCGAGCAGCGACTGGAAGCTTTCGCGGGTGGCTGGGCGGAACAGCGCGTCATTGACCCACGCTGAGGGGTTGTAGACATCCGCGGGCGAGGGGATGACGTTGAAATCGCCGGCCAGGATCAAAGGCTCCTCCGCCTTCAGCCGTTCCCGCGAATACTCGAGAAGCCGCGACATCCACTTGAGCTTGTAGGGGTATTTGTCGCTATCCGCCGGATTGCCATTGGGCAGATAAAGGCAGGCGATGCGCAGCACGCCGCGCTTCAGCGTCACCACGCCTTCCAGAAAGCGGGCATGGCTGTCCTCGTCGTCGCCGGCGAGCCCCGATTTGGTTTCGTCGAACCTGAGCTTGGACAGCAGCGCGACGCCATTGAAGGTCTTCTGGCCGTGGGTCACCACGTTGTAGCCGAGCGCCTCCAGCTCGAGCCGCGGGAAGGCGTCGTCCGTGCATTTGATCTCCTGCAGGCAGACGATGTCGGGCGAGCATTCCTTCAGCCAGGCCATCAGCAGCTCGAGCCGCTGCCGGATCGAATTGACGTTCCAGGTCGCGATGCGCATCGGCTTCCTCGGATTGGTCGACGGAGTGACGTTAGAGCAACCTCGCCCACGCAGCGTCAAGGCTCGCAGGTGGAACGCTTGCCGCTTCCGCGGACGAGAGCTCAGATCGAGAAGCTGGTTCCGCAGCCGCAGGAGGCGGTGGCATTGGGATTGTGAATCCGGAACGAGGCGCCGATCAGGTCATCGACGAAATCGACTTCCGAGCCCGCCAGAAACGGCGCCGAGGCCGGATCGACCAGCACCACGGCATGATCACGCTCGATCACCAGATCGTCCTCGGCCCTGGCACGGTCGACGTCGAACTTGTACTGGAAGCCGGAACAGCCGCCGCCCTCGACCGAAATGCGCAGCATGGCACCGTCGCCTTCGCCCTTGAGGATATCGCCAATCCGGCGAGCGGCCCGCTCGCTGAGGGTGACGGCGGCAGTCATGGCAAACGATCTCCCTTCGAGGCACATTTGGCGTCTTCGCCAATTCATGCGGTATGCCATACTTAGGTGCGAAAGCCCTGGGAATCAAACGTCAAAACGGATCAAGAGACCGTGTCGGTTGGAATGGCTGCCCCTCGCGCCCCCTTTGCCTGCGACCCCGATCGCAGCCGAGGCCGGCTGTTTGCCGAGCCACCGAGCCGCACCCGCAGCCCGTTCCGGCGGGATTGCGACCGGGTGATCCACTCGACCGCCTTCCGGCGGCTGAAGCACAAGACCCAGGTGTTCGTGTTCCACGAGGGCGACCACTATCGCACCCGGCTGAGCCATTCCCTGGAGGTGGCGCAGATCGCCAGGGCGCTGGCCCGCATGCTGGGGCTGGACGAGGACCTCACCGAAACGCTGGCGCTGGCCCATGATCTCGGCCATCCCCCGTTCGGCCATGCCGGCGAGCGGGCCCTCGACAAATGCCTGCAGGCCCATGGCGGCTTCGACCACAATGCGCAGACCCTGCGTGTGCTCACCTCGCTCGAGCATCGCTATCCGGAATTCGACGGGCTGAACCTCACCTGGGAAGCGCTGGAGGGGATCGTCAAGCACAACGGCCCGTTGACCGATCACGACGGAACGCCGCTCGGCCATTACCGCGACCGCGGCGTGCCGGTCGGCATCCGCGACCATGACGAAATCTTCAGTCTGGAGCTCTTCAGCTTCGCTTCGCTCGAGGCTCAGGTCGCGGCCATCGCCGACGACATCGCCTACGACGCCCACGACATCGACGACGGCTTGCGCGCCGCCCTGTTCGCCGTCGACGATCTCAAGGCCATGCCGCTGACGGCGGCGATGATCACGGAGATCGACGCGCATTATCCCGCCCTCGACCAGGACCGGCGCGGCGCCGAGCTGGTCCGCGAGTTGATTTCCTACCTGATCACCGCCGTCTTCTCGGAGGCGACGAAGCGCCTCGACGCCGCGCAGCCCAAATCGGTGGATGACATTCGCCATCACGCCACGCAGCTCATCCAGTTTCCGGCCGAAGCTGCCGAGGCCGAAGCCGGCATCAAGTCGTTCCTGAAGCTGCACATGTACCGGCATCAGCGGATCATGCGCATCATGGGCGACGCCGAGCGGATCGTATCCGACCTGTTCGCGCACTATCTGGAAAATCCGTCGCAGATGTCGTCCGATTGGCTCGAGGGCTCAGCCGACGACAGCGAGGCTGCGCGCGCGCGGCGGATCGGCAATTTCATCGCCGGGATGACCGACCGCTACGCCCTGATCGAGCACCAGCGCCTCTTTGACTCGACCCCTGATTTGCGTTAGGCGGCGGGCTCGTTCCGGGCAGAGCAGACGCCGATGGCGAAGAAATCCGCAAAACAGGCCGGGAAGGTGGCCGGCAAGGGCGTTCGGCCAAAGCAGACCGCGGCGAGCAAGCCAAGCCGTGTCGGCACGAAGAAGGCGGCCAACAAAACATCCCGGAAGGCCGTCGCGTCCGAGGCCAGTGTCAAGCCCGGTGTCAAGCCGGCCAAACGCAAAGCCAAGGCTGCGAAGCGCAAGCCCTCCGCAGGCAAGGCTGACAAGAAGCCCGATCAAACCTCAAACAGCGCGCCAGCCATTGCCGAGCAACCCTTGACCCCATCGCTTCATCCCTTTGCCGACCTGCTCTCGCGCGTGCACGCGATCTGCGCGGGCCTCGCTACCGAGAACAATTGGCCCATGCGACCTGATCTGTCGCGCGTCGTGGTCGAGCCGCCGCGCGACGCGAGCCATGGCGACATGGCGACCAACGCCGCGATGGTGCTGGCGAAAGAGGCCGGCGTGAAGCCGCGGGAGCTCGCGGAGCTGATCGCCGGCCGTCTGCGCGCGGAAGAGCTGATCGCCTCCGTCGATGTCGCCGGGCCCGGCTTCATCAATCTGACACTGAAGCCGCGGGCCTGGGCGGACGCGCTGCGCACCGTGTTGCGTGAGGGCGAGGCCTATGGCCGCGTCGCGCCGGTCGCGGGTGCGGCCAGGGTCAACGTCGAATATGTCTCGGCCAATCCGACCGGGCCGATGCATGTCGGTCATTGCCGTGGCGCGGTGTTCGGAGATGCGCTGGCGAGCCTGCTGCAGTTCGCGGGCCACGACGTCACGCGCGAATACTACATCAACGACGCCGGCGCCCAGGTCGACGTGCTGGCGCGGTCCGCCTTCCTCCGCTATCGCGAGGCGCTCGGCGACGACATCGGCGCGATCCCGGAAGGGCTTTACCCGGGCGACTATCTGAAGCCGGTCGGGCAGGCGCTCACGGCCGAGCATGGTGACGTCTTGCGCGAGATGCCGGAAGCCAAATGGCTCCCGCTCGTGCGCGACAAGGCGGTCACGATGATGATGGCCGAAATCAGGGACGATCTCGACGCGCTCAACATCAGGCATGACCTGTTCTTCTCGGAGCGCTCGTTGGTCGAGACCGGCAACGACAAGGTCGCCGAGACTATCGACTTCCTGCGTTCACGCGGCGACGTCTACGAAGGGCGGCTGCCGCCGCCGAAGGGCGCGCCGCTGGAGGATTGGGAGGACCGCGAGCAGACGCTGTTCCGCGCGACCGCCTATGGCGACGACAGCGACCGGCCGCTGCTGAAGTCCGACGGCAGCTACACCTATTTCGCGTCCGACATCGCCTATCACAAGAACAAATTCGACCGTGGCTTTCGCGATCTCGTCGACGTCTGGGGCGCCGATCACGGCGGCTACATCAAGCGCATGCAGGCGGCGGTGAAGGCGGTCACCGCCGCCAACGCCACGCTCGACGTCAAGATCGTGCAGCTCGTGCGGCTCTTGCGCAACGGCGAGCCGGTGAAGATGTCGAAGCGCTCGGGCGATTTCGTCACCTTGCGCGAGGTAGTCGACGAGGTCGGCACGGACGCCGTGCGCTTCATGATGCTCTACCGCAAGAACGATGCTGTTCTCGACTTCGACCTCGCCAAGGTGATCGAGCAGTCGCGCGAGAATCCGGTCTTCTACGTGCAGTACGGTCACGCCCGCGGCCATTCCATCTTCCGCAATGCACGCGAGGAGGTGCTCGCCGATCTGCCGGAGGAGGACGCCGCGCGCCGCGCGTACCTTGGCGCCGCGGCCGTCGAGATGCTGGCGGAACCTGCCGAGCTCGACCTCCTGAAGCGGCTTGCGCTTTATCCGCGGGTGGTCGAGGCGGCCGCCGGCGCCCATGAACCACACCGGATTGCCTTTTACCTCTATGATTTAGCGAGCGAATTTCATGCGCTCTGGACGAAGGGACGGGATTTGCCCTATTTACGCTTCATTATAGATAATGATGCAGCAATGACCAAGGCGCGTCTGGCTATGGTACAGGCTGTCGTCTCGGTTGTGGGATCGGGGCTGACCATGCTGGGTGTCAGCGCTCCGAACGAAATGCGATAGTCGGGCGCAGTGCGGTAGCCTAGACTTTGATTGCCGCCCACTCTGGGGGATGTGGGGTATCTGGCCGCGGAGGCTGGCACGTCTGTACGAGTTTGGCGGGGGCGGCATTTCCCGAAGGGAACAGTGCATCACGATGGCTGATCGATATCACGACAGAGCTTTTCCGGCCGACGGTTATGACCGCGGCGGCGATCAGCGTGGCGCCGGGCGGCCCGAGGGCGATCCTCTGGCGGAGCTGGCCCGGCTGATCGGACAGACCGATACAATGGTCAATCCGGGGCGTGCCAATCCGGCATCGCCGCGGATCGCGCCGCGCGAGTCCTACCCGCAGCAGGCGGTGGCACAGGAGGAGCCGATGGCTCCCACCAACCCGCCGTCCTGGATGCAGCGCGCCAATCCCAGGGAGATATCGCGAGACTCGCAGAGAGAGATGCCGCCGGCGCTTCCCAGCGAGGAGGAATATGTGGCCTCAACTCATCCGCTGCACCGTTACGGCGCACAGCAGCATCCCGACGACCACGGCAATCCGCAGCAGGACTTTGCGCAGGATCGCTCGTATCAGCATGGTCAGCACGAGGAGGAGCACGCCTTCGCCGAGCACGAGCACGAGGAGGAGCTCGATCCATCGCGTTACGACGATGCGCTGTACGGCCGGCTCGACAACGGCGCGCAGGGGACGCAGGGGTTCGACCGTGATCCGGCCTATCCCGACGATCCCTACGCCTACCAGGATGGGTATGAGGACGAGGGCGAGGAGCCGCCGGTCGAGAAGCGCCGGGGCGGCCTGACGATGGTCGTGGCTATTCTCGCGCTCGCGATCGTGGGAACGGGCGGTGCGTTTGCCTATCGCAGCTATTTCAGCTCGGCGCGGAGCGGCGAGCCGCCGATCATCCGGGCCGACAACACGCCGATCAAGATCATGCCGACGCCGCCCGATGGCAGCGCCAAGGTGCCGGATCGCCTCGTCAGCGGCGATGGCGCCGAGAAGCTCGTGCCGCGCGAGGAAGCACCGGTCGACGTCAACGCGAATGCGAATTCCGGCGGCCCGCGCGTGGTGTTTCCGCAGTTGAACGCGAACAACAATCCGCCGCCGCCCTCGAGTGTGGCGCAGAATGGCATTGCCGCGGGCGGGGCGCCGAGCAATGCCACGCTGGCGAATGGCGAGCCGCGCAGGATCAGGACCCTGTCGGTCCATGGCGATCAGCAGCAGGACGCCTCCACGACAACCGCTACGGTGTCGCCGCCCGCACCGCCCCCCGCCGCGGCCAAAGCGGCCAAGGGCACCAAGACGGCCCGCATTGCGACGCCGCCCTCGGATGCCGCGAATGCGAATGCCAGCGCGAATCAGCCGCTTTCGCTGACGCCGCAATCGAGCCCGGACCAGGCGTCGGCCGCGGACACGTCGCGCGGCGTGCGCATCGCCGCCACCAATGCGAGCCAGGACGCCGCGCCCGCCGATTCGGCCGTCGGATATCTCGTGCAGGTGTCTTCGCAGCGAAGCGAGAATGACGCGCAGGCCTCGTTCAAGGCACTCCAGGCGAAGTTCCCGAACGTGCTGGGTTCCCAGACGCCGGTGATCAAGCGTGCCGATCTGGGCGAGAAAGGCATCTACTTCCGCGCCATGGTCGGTCCCTTCGGTTCCTCCCAGGAGGCTGGAAAATTCTGCGGCGACCTGAAAACCGCCGGCGGACAGTGCATCGTCCAGAAGAATTAGCCGCCGTTTCCTTGACCCTGTTGCCGGGGGCGGGCTAATCGGCCCGCCATGCGCAGCAAAGCCTTCATTACCGGCATTGCCGGAACCGAACTGAGCGCGGATGAGCGGGCATTCATCGCCACGGAACGGCCGTGGGGATTCATCCTGTTCAAGCGCAACGTCGACACGCCGGCGCAGGTCACGGCTCTGGTCGAGACGCTGCGGAGCGCACTGGGCGATGCCGACGCACCGGTCCTGATCGACCAGGAAGGCGGGCGGGTGCAGCGGCTCCGGCCGCCGCACTGGCCGCTCTATCCCCCCGGCGACGCCTTCGGCCGGCTCTACGACCTTGATCCTGCTCTTGGCCTCTCGGCGGCCCGGCTGAGTGCGCACCTGATCGCTGACGACCTTCTGGCGCTCGGCATCTCCGTCGACTGCCTGCCACTGGCCGACGTGCCGGTGACCGGCGCCGACGCCGTGATCGGTGACCGTGCCTATGGAACCGATTCGGCCAAGGTGGCTGCGATTGCCCGGGCGGTCGCGCAGGGACTGGACGAAGGTGGCATTCTACCCGTTCTCAAACATATTCCAGGGCATGGCCGGGCCACTGCGGACACGCATTACCGGCTCCCGATGGTCGACACGCCCGCCGACGAGCTGGAACGGACCGACTTCGCGGCATTCCGGCCGCTGGCGGACCTGCCGATGGCCATGACCGCACATGTTGTGTTTAGCGCGTTCGACCCGGCCCAACCTGCAACGACATCTGCGAGAATAATCCAGCAGGTGATTCGCGGTTCGATTGGGTTCCAGGGTTTATTGATGAGCGATGACGTGTCCATGAATGCATTGGCAGGATCGATTGCCGAGCGGACGCGCGCCATCGTCGCCGCAGGTTGCGATGTCATTTTGCATTGCAACGGCAAGCTCGATGAGATGCAGCAGGTCGCCGGCGAGACGCCCGAACTCGCCGGTCAGGCGTTGACGAGGGCGCGCGCCGCGCTGGCGGCGCGCCGACCCGCGCAGGCCTTTGATCGGGCGGCGGCACGGGCGGAGCTGGATACCCTGATCGGTCGGCTGGGAGCGGGTGCATGACCGCGGAAATTCTGTCCTTTGAGACCGGCAAGCCCGCCGAGGTCGCCGATGGCGAACTGTCGCTGGTGGTGGATGTCGAGGGTTTTGAGGGCCCGCTCGATCTGTTGCTGGCGCTGGCGCGGCAGCAGAAGGTCGATCTCGCCAAGATCTCCATCCTGGCGCTCGCCGATCAATATCTGCAGTTCATCGAGGCGGCGCGGAAGATCCGCCTGGAACTCGCCGCCGACTATCTGGTGATGGCGGCTTGGCTCGCGTTCCTGAAGTCGCGGCTGCTGCTGCCGGAGCCGCCGGCCGCGGAGCGGCCGAGCGCCGAGGAAATGGCGACTGCGCTCGCCAACCGGCTGCGGCGGCTCGAAGCGATCAGGGAAGCGGCCAACCGGCTGATGAACCGGCCGCAATTGCTGCGCGACATTTTCCCCCGCGGGAACCCGGAGGAAATCGCCGAAATTCGCCGCCCGAAGTTCAACGCGACCCTGTTCGACCTGCTCACGGCCTATGCCGTGCAGCGCCAGCAGCGGGTGCTGAGGAGCGTGCATCTCGCCAGGCGCACGGTGTGGTCGCTGGCCGAAGCGCGCGCCTCGCTGGAGCGGCTGATCGGAATTGCCGAGGAATGGAGCTGTCTCGACGAATATCTGTTGAACTACGTCGTCGAGCCCTCGCAGAAGGCCACGGTTTTTGCTTCGAGCTTTGCTGCGGCCCTCGAACTGGTGCGCGAGGGCGAGATGGAATTGAACCAGAGCGAAGCGTTCGCGCCGCTGTATTTCCGTAAGCGTCCGGCGCAGGCCGCGGGTGCTGCGAATGCACCGACGGCCGAGTGAGTTGGAAGAAGGAGACCCTGCCATGGCAAGCTTGGCGGAACGACGCGTGCAAGAGGTCGAGATGGTCGACGAGGCCGAGGCGCCGGTCAACCCGCAGGCGCGGCCCGAGGAATTGCGAATCCTGGAAGCGCTGCTGTTTGCGGCGACCGAGCCGCTGGATCAGTCCACCCTCGCCAAACGCATGCCCGACGGCGTCGACGTCAAGGCCGCCCTGGAGCAACTCCAGGCCGACTACGCCTGCCGTGGCGTCAACCTCGTTCGCGTCGCCAACAAGTGGACCTTCCGCACCGCGGGCGACCTGTCGTGGCTGATGACACGGGAAACCACCGAGACGCGGCGGTTGTCGCGCGCGGCAATCGAGGTGCTGGCGATCATCGCCTATCACCAGCCGGTGACCCGGGCCGAGATCGAGGAGATCCGTGGCGTCGTCACCTCCAAGGGCACGCTCGACGTGCTGCTCGAGACCGGCTGGATCAGGCCGCGCGGCCGGCGCAAGACGCCGGGGCGGCCTTTGACCTTCGGAACCACCGAGGGTTTCCTGTCGCAGTTCAATATCGAGGCGATCGGCGACCTGCCGGGACTGGATGAATTGAAAGGCACGGGCCTTCTGGATTCGCGCCTGCCGACCGGTTTTTCCGTTCCGTCGCCCTCCGACGATCCCACGCTTCGCGAGGACGAGGACCCGCTCGACGTCGGCGAGTTGGAACTGGCGCTGGCGCCGGCGGCGGAGCCCGAAACCGGCGAGGGCGGCGGCGAAAGCTGACGGTTTCGCGAGCACCGCGCGCGTCGCCGCCGCCGGTTAACGGTAGCGACACGCAGACGCAGCCGACCGCGTTTTGACGTCGCCTAAGTCCTTGTTTTTGGCTCTCCGCGCGCCTACGTTCCGCAAGAGATCGGGCCGGGTCGCCGGCCAATTCGTGTTGGAGGTTGCGGGATGGGTTCGCTTAGCATTTGGCACTGGATCGTCGTGATCGCAGTCGTCCTGCTGCTGTTCGGCCGCGGCAAGATTTCGGATCTGATGGGCGACGTCGCGCAGGGCATCAAGGCGTTCAAGAAGGGCATGCAGGACGACGACAAGGCGCCGGAGAAGTCGGAGCCGGCCAAGTCCATCGACCACAGCCCGGCGCCGTCCGCGGCCGCGCGGACGGATGTCGGCAGCAAGGCCGTCTGAGCAGCAGCAGGGCCGTTTAGCAGAAGGCGCCTGGCCGCCCCGATCCATTTCGACGGGGAGGCGTGCGCGTGAACGGAATGTTTGATGTTCGACATCGGGTGGAGTGAATTCGTCCTCATCGCCGTGGTCGCACTGATCGCCATCGGCCCGAAAGAGCTGCCCGGCGTCCTGCGCACGGTCGGGCAATGGATGGGCAAGGCGCGCAAGATGGCCGCCGAATTCCAGAGCCAGTTCCAGGAGGCAATGCGCGAGGCCGAGATGGCCGACCTCAAGAAGAGCTTTGACGAGGTGAAGGAAGCCGCCTCCGGCTTCTCCAAGGGCAATCTCTTGACCTCGTTGCAGGACGATGTGACCAGCGCCCTGGGCAGCGACAAACCGGCCGAGACGGCAGTGGCCGCGACCGAGCCTGCGCTCGAGCCGCCGGTCGCGCCGACGACCCCGGAAGCGCCGCAGCCCGAGACCTTCGTCGAGGCCGAGACGCACACGGCCGGCGAGCCGGTTGCGATCACCAGCGAGGCTCATGCGACCGCGATGGCCGAGCCGACCGTCGCAGACGAGCTGAAGGACGCCAAAGCGTCATGACCGATGAAGACATCGAGGCCAGCAAGGCGCCGTTGATGGATCACCTGATCGAGCTGCGCTCGCGGCTGATCAAGGCGCTGCTCGGCTTCGGCGTCGCCTTCATCGTCTGCTTCTTCTTCGCCAAGACGATCTACAACTACCTGGTCTGGCCGTTCGTCTGGGTCGCCGGCCCGGAGAATTCGAAGTTCATCTACACGGCGCTGCTCGAATATTTCATCACTCAACTCAAGCTCGCGCTGTTCGGCGCCGGCTTCATCTCGTTTCCGATCGTCGCCATACAAATCTACAAGTTCGTCGCGCCCGGCCTGTACCGGCACGAGCGCAACGCCTTTCTGCCCTATCTGATCGCGACCCCGATCTTCTTCTTTCTGGGCGCGATGATGGTCTATTTCGTCGTGTTCCCGCTGCTGATCCGCTTCTCGCTCGGCATGCAGCAGATGGGAGGCGGCGACAGTGCGCAGATCGAGCTGCTGCCCAAGGTCGGCGAGTACCTGTCGCTGATGATGTCCCTGATCTTCGCCTTCGGCATCGCCTTCCAGCTCCCGGTGATCCTGACGCTGCTCGGGCGGGTCGGCATCATCACCTCGCAGATGCTGCGCGAGAAGCGCCGCTATTTCATCGTCATCGCCTTCGTCATCGCCGCCGTGCTGACGCCCCCCGACGTGTTGAGCCAGTCCTCGCTCGCGCTGCCGCTGCTGGCGCTCTACGAGGGCTCGATCATCGCGGTCAGGTTCGTGGAGAAGCAGGCCGCCGCGGCTCGGGCGGCGTCTGCCTCCGGCGGCACCGGCTCGGCCGCCAATCCGGCGGAGTAGGCGTTTTTCCGTAGCGCACGCTGCCTTCGCGGCGTGCCGCGGCTGTTCCAAAACCGATCCATTCAGGCTACTGGAGGGCGCCTCATGAAACGGCGCGACTCAGGGTTCGACAGCCATGCACGACATCAAATCGATCCGCGACAATCCGGAAGCATTTGACGCCGCTCTGAAGCGGCGCGGCCTTGCGCCGGTCTCAGCCAAATTACTAGCGATCGACGAAGAACGCCGAAAAGCTATCGGATATTTGGAAAGAGCCCTGGCTCGTCGCAATGCGGCTTCACGCGAAATCGGCGAGGCGAAAAGAAGAAAGGATGACGCCCATGCCGAAGACCTTATGATCGAGGTTTCGCAGCTGAAGGTAGCAATTCCAGAGTTGGAGAAAACGCCCAAGGAACTTGAGGCGAAGTTAAATGGCATGCTTGCAGCGATCCCAAATCTGCCGTTTGCGGCGCCTGAAGTTCCTGACGGTGCAGACGAGCACAGCAATGTGCAGCGCCATGTCTTTGGAAAGGCACGTGAGTACGGTTTTGCGGCTAGGCCCCACTACGATCTTGGAGAGGCTCTTGGTTATATGGATTTTCAAACAGCGGCGAAGCTTTCTGGGTCTCGTTTTGTAGTGCTAAAGAAGAATCTCGCTCGGCTTGAGCGCGCGATTGGGCAATTTATGCTCGATCTGCACACCAATGAGCACGGCTATACGGAAATTAATCCGCCGTTGCTTGTTCGCGACGACGTCATGTTTGGCACAGGCCAGCTGCCGAAATTTGAACAAGATCAGTTTCCCACGAACTTATTGGACCTCGAGCGCTTTTGGCCGGACTATGATGCGGCACGTGACGCACAACTAGAAGAAATTCGTGCGAAGAAAATTCGACCCGACCAAATAGGTGCGTCCTCGGTCGCTCGTCAACAAGAATGGAAACGAAAGCTTTTTTCAGAGTACAGCAGCCGCCTTTGGCTAATTCCTACGGCCGAAGTCCCGCTGACCAACCTCGTCCGAGAATCCATCATCGACGAGAAGCAACTGCCGATGCGGCTCACGGCGCTGACGCCGTGCTTCCGCGCCGAGGCCGGGGCGGCCGGGCGCGACACCCGCGGCATGATCCGGCAGCATCAGTTTGTGAAGGTCGAGCTGGTGTCGATCACGACACAGGACGCCAGCCGCGACGAGCATGAGCGGATGCTGGCCTGCGCCGAGGAGGTGCTGAGGCAGCTCGACCTGCATTATCGCGTCGTGACGCTCTGTGCCGGCGACATGGGATTCTCCGCGCAGAAGACCTACGACATCGAGGTCTGGATGCCCGGGCAAGGCGAAGGCGGCGCGTTCCGGGAGATTTCGAGCTGCTCGGTCTGCGGTGACTTCCAGGCCCGCCGCATGGGGGCGCGCTATCGCGCAAGCGACGGCAGGCCGCACTTCGTGCACACGCTGAACGGCTCGGGCACCGCCGTCGGCCGCGCGCTGATCGCCGTGATGGAGACCTATCAGCAGCAGGGCGGGTCCATCGCCGTGCCTGACGTGCTGCAGCCCTATATGGGCGGGCTGAAGGTGATCGAGCACGAGAAGTAGCACGCGTCCTCCCGGATTGGTATTGCGAACCCGGCGCGTCCCGCTATCCTCCACTCGTGTGGGTGGCGGGACGCGTGGCGATGGCGCTTGATCGCAACATTTATTGGGTCGGCCGGCAATGGGCGGTGACCGGCGCTGGCATCCAGGCGGTGGACCAGCGGCTCCAGGGCGCGTTCGATATTGAGGTCTCCAAGCTCTGGGACGATGATATCGAAAGCCGCATGCGCGCCTATGTCTGGCTGAATGGCGAGGATTTCGCCAAGGCGCTGGAACTCGCGCGGGCGCGCTTCCCCAGGCGGTCGAAAGCGCCACTGCCGCTGGTGGAAAGCGTACTGGAGCTGATCAAGGAGCCGATGCAGGCGGCCGGGGCCTCGACGCCCGCCCCGGAGATCGCGTCATCGCCGGCAGCTCCGCCCGAGCCGCCGCCCGCGGCGCCATCGCTCGTGCTGCGGATCGCCCGCGCCTCGGCGAAATTCCTGCCGCAATGGCGCATCCGCACGCCGGACGGCCGCGGCTAGAGCTCTTTCCGTTCCGATGGAATCGGAACGGAAGCTCTAGCTCCTTTGTTTTGACGCGTTTTCTTCACGCGAACCGGTATCCACTTCGCTCGAAAACGCTCTAATAAGGCGGCATCCCGATCGCATAGCCGGGATAGTCGTACATCCGATAGTAGCGGCGGGCGTTGTCGTATTTGCCATATGTCCGTCGCCGCGCCTCGACGCAGCCCGCACGGGTTCGAACCATGCCATGGGCGCAGCGGCGGCGAGGCTCCTCCTCGTCGGAGGTTTCCCTTCGCGAAGCTGGCTTCTCCTTCGCTTCCGGCTCGGCGGCGGGCGTCGCGGTCACCGCCGAGGCCTCGACGCATCGGCCTTCCCTGAACGTCGTCTCGACCGGGCAGCGTTTCGGCAGGCATTTGCCGTTGGCGTATTCCATCAGATAGGTCTCGCCGGACATCACGACCTGGCCGTTGCACAGGCAGGTGCCCGAAGCCGTCAATTCACCGCCCTGGCAGTTCTCTGCATTGGTCCTGACACAGGCGCCGCCGCCGCTATTGTCTCCGGCCGGCCGCAATTTGAAGCCGGCGGGGCAGGCGCAGCCTCCATCGCGCACGCTGCCGCCATCGCAGCGAATGTTGGCGGCCTTGGTCTCGGGCGGCGAGGGCGCCCTGTCATCGAGCGACTTCGTGACCGGAGCTGCGACCGGAGCCGTGTCGGGGACGCACTTGCCGCTCGTCGCGTCGAGATGGGACGCGGCCGGACAGGCGCAGCGCCGGGACAGATTCCGCATCCCGTCGTCA